>PLTL01000157.1:0-235 GCA_003164475.1 Candidatus Dormiibacterota bacterium
GCATCTGGGACTGGGCCAGCAATGATCAGGGCGGCGAGCCGGACATCGTGATGGCCTGCTGTGGGGACACGCCTACCCTGGAGGTGCTGGCTGCCACATCGATCCTGCGCATGCACCTGCCCGATCTCCGAATCAGGGTGGTCAACGTCGTCGATCTCATGAAGCTGCAGCCCAGCAGCGAGCACCCCCACGGGTTGAGCGACACAGATTACGACTCGCTCTTCACCAAGGACAA
>PLTL01000157.1:333-19063 GCA_003164475.1 Candidatus Dormiibacterota bacterium
GTGCAGGACAAGCTCATCGAGCACAGCGAGTACATCGACCAGCACGGCCAGGACATGCCCGAGATCCAGAACTGGAGGTGGGGCACCGCCGATTGACGGGGCGGCATCGGACGGGCACCGTGGCGGCTCCTGGCGTCGGCCCCCGAGGGGCGTCGGCTCCGCCCGGTCGGCCAGCGACGATCAGGGAAGCTCGGGCCGGCTGGACCAGATCCCGACCCGGGCCAGTGACGGGCTGAAGCCGGCCTGGGCGGCCAGCGTCGCGGCTGGTTCGAACCCGGCCGCCAGGTGAGCCGGTTGATGCGCGTCGCTGCCGAACGAGAGCGACCTGCCCCCGACCTGCCGCCACCAGCCGAGCACCTCCGGCGCCGGGCAGAGGGAGCGGCCGGGACTTCCCCCTCGGGTGGTGTTGAACTCCAGCACCAGCCCTCGACGGGACGCGGCGGCCAGCACCTCCTGGATCCGCTCCCGGTGGTCGGTGGACCGGTAGGGAGGCCAGCCTGGCGGCCAGTAGCGCCTCGGGTACTCGAGGTGGGTCAGGATCTCGAACTAGACGGGACCCTCGATCAGCCGGAGCAGCTCGTCGCAGTAAGCCTGCATCAGGTCCTCGGGGCCGATCTCCGGTTCCGATCCCAGCTCGTCGATCTCCAGGACCACATCGCCGACCAGCACGCAGTGAACGGAGCCCAGCACCAGATCGAAACGGCCCCGCGCCAGGACGTCCTCGGCCTCCGGCTGGTGGCGGTGGGGCTCGCCCAGCTCGACCCCGGTCCAGATCGAGAGCCGAGGGAAGCTCTTCCGGCACGCCTCAACTGCCTCCAGGTACCCCTCGACATCGAGCCGGGCACCCCCGCAGAGCCGGGAGTAGTCGGCATGGTCGCTGAAGGTCACCACCTTGAGGCCAAGATCCAGCGCCCGCTGGCAGGTGGCCTCCATGGCGCCCCGGGGAGCGTCCCAGGACCACTCGCTGTGGACATGGAGGTCCGCCTCGGGAACTGGCACCCCGGCGGCGACCTCGATCACGCCTCGGCGATCCGCCGGGGTCCACGGGCCACGTCGCCCACCTCCGTCCGGTGGGTCTGGCGGTCGAACCGGACCCGGCCCACGGCCACCCCTACCGGCTCCCCGGGGACAGCACCATCTGCATCCCCCGCGGCGCCACCACGGTGAGGGTTCGATCAGGCAGGCCGCCGGTGCAGATCAGGCGACTCACTCCAAAGTCCGCGGCCGCCCTGGCCGCTGGTCTGGGCCCCGCTGGGAGAGGCGGTCCAGCCCTCGGTCACTATACGGGCGGGCCAGACCCGCAGACGGAACGCCCCCTGTGCTCCGACCCTTCGCCCAGGTGCCGGCAGCTCCCGAGCCGGCGCGGGCCGGGGGAGCTGCTCAGCCGTCGGGCCTCCCGCCTCAGACCCGACAGAGCTGCCCCACCCAACGTCGGGGTAAGGTCGTCGGCCGCTCGTCTCTGGCCTTCGCAACTGTCGACGCGACGGCCCGGCCCTGGGCGCGGGACGGTAGCGCTGGAGCTGGGCCCAAACCGTGATCCCTTGTTGGAAAGGACCCCAATCCGGCATACTGATTGCACCGGCTCGGCCGGTTGCCCCCGTCGGAAGCTGTGGTAGGGAGATCCGAGAGCGGGTTGACGACGCAGACTGAGGACTCAGCCGAACCGAAGCAGATGGCAGCGCCCACGCTGCTGGTCCCAGCCAACGAGACCGTCTTCCAGCCCGCCTTCTGGACCGATCGCCGCGACCCAGCCGCCATCAACGTGCGGCTGATCGCCACTCCCGAGCAGATCAAGGAGCGGGTCAAGGCGATCGCCGAGGAGATCTCCCGGGAGCATCAGCAGACCCCAGTCACGCTGGTCGTGGTGATGCGCGGGGGGTTCGTCTTCGCGGTCGATCTGATCCGTCAGCTCTGGGAGTATGAGGTGGACGTCCTGGGGATGGAGTTCTTCCAATCCACCAGCTACCGAGGCGAGCGGCCCGAGTCCGAGCCGGTCATCACCGCCCTCGGCAGGGTCAACCTTCCCGATGAAGGGCCGGTGATCATCGTCGACGACATCGTCGACGCCGGCCGGACCATCCAGGCGATGTTGGACACTCTGGCCGCACCCGGACGCACCTTCGAGATCTGCGCCCTGCTGGAGCGCCCGGCAGCCCACGTCACACCGGTCCGGCTCCGCTACGTCGGGTTCCGGCTCGACGGCCCCGGCTTCGTGGTGGGGTACGGCCTCGACCACGACAACCGCCACCGGGAGCTCCCCTACCTCGCCCAGTGGCTGCTGCCCCCGGCCGACACGACCAACGCCTGAACCGGGCAGCCGGGCCCACGGGGGTCCTGACCAGGGCCCGACAGCTGATCTCCCGGGTGGCTTGTCATGCCCTCAGAGGTCGAACTCGCCGCTCGCCACCAGCACCACCGAGCCCCCCACCTCGATCGTGATCGCATCCGTGCTCCCGGTGAGGGCTCTGGCGTACAGCCGGGAGGGTCGCCCCACCTCGGCTCCCTGCCGTATCTCGATCTCGCGGCCCGGCTCGATCCGGCCATGCCGGGCCAGGTGGAACGCCAGGGGGCCGGCTGCGGAGCCGGTGGCCGGGTCCTCGGCGACTCCCAGTCCGGGCGCGAACATCCTGGTCTTCCAGATGCCGTCAGCGCCGGCAAAGCAGTTGGCGCCGACCGGCCCGAGGCGGCTAAGCCGCTCCAGGTTGGGGCTGAGGGACGCCACCTCCTCCTCCGACCCCACACACACGAAGACGTGGCGGACCCCGTTGTCGTAGAGGTCGACCGGTAGCTCCGAGCGCGCAACCCCGAGCGCCTCGAGGAGCTCGGCCTGGGCCGGAAACGCGGCCACCGTGGGCTTCGGTTGGGTCATCCACCCGAAGCCCGACCGCGCCTCCCGGCGCTCAAAGCGCACCGGCACCAGCCCCTGGGCGGTCTCCAGCAGCACCTCGTCGAGCCCGAGGCGGCGGGCCACGGTGAAGGCGGTGCCGAGACAGGGGTGGCCGGCGAACGGTAGCTCGTGGGAGGGGGTGAAGATCCGAACGTGGGCGTGACCGCCGGCACGGGCCGGGAACACGAATGTGGACTCGGAGAAGTTCAGCTCCCGGGCCAGGGCCTGCATCTGTTCGGTGTCCAGGCCCCGGGCGTCCTCGAACACACCCAGCTGATTGCCCTCCAGGGGGGTGTCGGTGAACACGTCGCAGAGCTGATACCCAATTCCCATGGTTCTCCTCGACTGAGTTGGGGGCCAGTGCCGGAGCGGAGCACATCCTGGCGGGAGGCCTCCTGGGCGGCACACTCCTGGGGGAACACCCCACTGCCGGCAGGGCTGCCGATCGAGATGAGCCTGTACCAGGCGCCGCTCTCTATCCCCGCCTCCAACCGGATGCCCTTTCCGACGGGTGCGTCAGTGACCACCAGGGTGCCGAGGCGGTTGACAGGGAGGGCCTCCGACCGCTCAAGGTCGCCCACCGGGACGCTCACCGCCTCGATCTGCCTGATCCCCAATCTGTCACCTCCTCACCACTGCCCGGGACCGGGACCCGCACGACGCGGCGCATCCCAGTCTATTGCGCCTCCGGCCGTCCCCCACGATCGCCGACCACCGCCATCGGGCCAGCGGGAAGGGCCTCCGAGCCCTGCGACTCCGAGGCCCAGAGGGTGTTGAGGCCAAGCCGCTCCGCCGCAGCCACCAGCCGGTCGGGAACGGCCGGCGGGCCCGGGCCAGAACCAGGCTGACAGTTGATCCGGGGTGCTGATCGGGAAACGCTCCCGAGCCCGTCGGAGAGCCGCATGGTGGCTCCCCGCTATGCTCCCTGGCAGAACCGCCCGCCAGGGCTGGCGTCCCGGTCGGGAGAGACCCCATGGGCGGTGCCCACTATTTCCGTAGCCAAGGACTCCATATGCCACCCCGGGCTCAGCCCCAATCAACTCCTCCAGGTTTCTGAGATGGGGGAAACGGTCTGAAATGAGCGGTCCGGAATCCGATCCCTCCCCGACCGGACCCAGCGGGGAGGAGCGGCCCAGCCTTCCTGGCCGGACCGGCATCGACATCGAGCGGAAGGTTGCCCAGCAAGGCCAGCTGTTGGGCAACCGATACATGGTGATCGAGCAGGCCGACGACTTCAGGCGGAACCGCCAGGGGATGCTGGTGGCCACGCAGAGGGCGGAGGTTCCTCAAGGTGGCCTAGGCAAACTTCAGTACCTGGTGAAGCGGGCGGTGCTGGGGCCGCAGCTGCAGACCGCCGCGATCGAGGGTGAGCGCCTCCAGGTCAGAAGGGCGCTGCCCACCCTGGCCTCGGACGCCCTCTCCTCGGTCGCCTATGGTCCCGAGGCCGGTCTCACCGTGCTGGTGGCGGCCGGGGTCGGGGCCCTGGTCTTCGAGCTTCCAATTGCCATCGCCATCGCGGTCGTGATGGTGCTGGTGGTGATCTCCTACCGCCAGGTGGTGATCACCCGTCAGGCCGACGGCGGCTCCTATGCGATGGCCCGCGACTACCTCGGCCAGTGGCCGGCCATGATCGCAGCAGCAGCACTCCTCATCGACTACGTGCTCACCGTGGCGGTGAGCATCTCCTCAGGCGCGGACGCGGTCGCCTCGGCATTCCCCGCTCTGGTGGACCTGCGGCTGCCACTGGCACTGTTCCTGATCCTGATCCTCTGCCTCGGCAATCTGCGCGGGGTGCGCGAGGCCGCCGCGATGTTCTCCCTCCCAACCTACCTCTTCATCGCCGCCATGCTCATCCTCATGGGTTTCGGGCTGATCAAGCTGCTCACCGGCGGCGTGCACCACGCCATCGGGGTCTACCCTCCCATCGTCAACCCCACCGAGGCGCTCACACCCTTCCTGGTGCTGACCGCCTTCGCCTCGGGCTGCTCGTCCATGACCGGGATCGAGGCGGTCTCGAACAGCGTCCGCAGCTTCCGCGAGCCACGCGGCGAGAACGCCGCCAGGACCCTGGTGCTTTTGGGGGTGCTGCTGGTGGTCCTCTTCATCGGGGTGACCCTGCTGGACATCGTCTTCGGGGTGGAGCCCAAGGCCTCCGGCAACCCCACCGTGCTGGCCCAGATCGCCGCTGACACCTTCACAGGCCCGGGTCACTTCTTCTTCTACTTCATCCAGTTCTGCACCACCGCGGTCCTGATGCTGGCCGCCAACGCCAGCTTCAATGGCTTCCCCCGGCTCTGTGCCTTCCTGGCCCGGGACGACCATCTCCCCCACCGCTTCAGCGCCTTCGGCGACCGGCTCGTCTACTCGGCGGCGACCCTCTTCCTGGCCGCGGTGGCGATGGTGGTGGTGTTCACCTTCGACGCCGACACCGACCACCTCATCAACCTCTACGCGATCGGGGTCTTCACCGCCTTCACCCTCGCCCAACTCGCCCTGGTCCGCTACCACCTCCGACACCGCGGGGCTCACTGGCGCCGCAGCGTCATGGTCATCGGGCTGGGGGCCTTCGCCACCGCCGTGGTGGACGTGATCGTGATGGTGGTCAAGTTCCGCCTTGGAGCCTGGGTGGTGGCGATCATCGTGCCCCTGCTGGTCCTGCTCTTCTGGACCGTGGGTCGCCGCTACGCGGAGAGCCGACGGCGGATCCGCCAGCTCCCCTACGGCAGCCCGACGCCAACCGCCTACCGGAGCCTGGTGCCGGTCTGGGTGCTTGACCGCCCCACCGAGCGGGCCCTGGCCTATTCGGCGCAGCTGGGCGGCGACCTGGTGGCGCTGGACCTCACCGCTCGGCCCGAGACGGCCGACCGGATCCGTGACCTGGTCGGGGCGGCGGTGCCCGCGACCCGGCCGCGGCCCCGTCTGGTGGTGGAGATCGCCGCCGAGAGGGGCCTCAAGTCACTTCTGCAATGCGTGGACCGACTATCTACCGGAGCCGCAGCGGGGACGGTCACCGTCATGGTCCCGGAGGTAGTCACCAGCTCCGGGGTGCTCGGACTGCTGCGCCACCCGCGGGCCCTGCGGCTGAAGCGGGCCCTCATGACCCGGCCGGGAGTGGTTGCTGCCAGCTCTCCCGCCGACTGGAGGAGAACCACCTCCACCAATGGGATGGCCGGCGCCGCCCGACGGGTGGCGGTGGTTCCGGTTGCCGGGCTGGACGTCCTGGCGGCCAGGGCCCTTCGGTACGCCCAGGCCATCGCCGACGAGGTGCTGGCGGTCCACGTGGCCACCGGACAGCCTGGGGACGTCGCCCCCAAGAGGGAGACCGCACCCGGCGAGCTCAAACAGGACGACCCCGGAGGTGTGCCGGACGAGGAGGCCCGCGAGCTCGCGGCCAGCTGGGACGCCTGGGTGGAGGGCAAGGCTGCCCTCGACCGCGGGCGGCCCCAGCCCCAGCTGGTGATGGTGGTCTCCCCGTACCGGAGTGTGGTCCAGCCGGTCCTACGCTACCTGGCCGCCTATCGGGAGCAGAACCAGGACGCCCTCTGCACGGTGGTGTTGCCGGAGCTGGTCACCCGCCACTGGTGGAACAAGATCCTCCACAACCACCGGGCCTTTCACATCAAGTCGGCCCTGCTCGGCCGCGCTGACTTCGCCGTCGCCGACGTCACCTTTGAGCTGGCGGCCGAGTGATCCGCTCGGATAGCTCGGGTACACTTCGCCCAATGCCCCAGCCGGAAGTGGCCCTGCCGCGCTCGGAGGCCCGTGAGCGCGCCGAACTGATCGACGGAGTCTCCTACGTCATCGAGCTGGACCTGACCCGGGGGCTGGAACGGTTCGGCTTCGATGGCCAGGTGGAGTTCGGGGCCCGGCGGATGGGGGCCCAGAGCTTCATCGAGGCCGAGGCCGAGAGTGTCGACCTGATCGAGTGCAACGGGGAGCGCCTGCCGGAAAGCCTCTGGAACGGCAGGCGGATCCAGCTGCCCGCGCTGGCTGAGCGGAACTCGCTGAGGGTGAGGGGCGAGGCCCGCTACGACCGGTCCGGACTGGGCCTCCACCTCAGCCAGGACCCTTCCGACGGCTCCGTTTACATCTATGCTGATCTCGAGCCCTACGAGGCCCACCGGGTCTTCCCTTGCTTCGACCAGCCCGACCTCAAGGGCACATTCCGCCTCCGGGTCAGAGCCCCGCACAGCTGGTTGGTGGTGTCGGCGGAGCCGGGCCAGCCCGAGGATATGGACCCCGAGGACGGATGCCGCTGGTGGAGCTTCCCGCCCACCATTCCGCTGGCCCCCTACGTGATCGGAATCGCCGCCGGGCCTTTCCACGAGGTCCGGGCCCTGGCGGGAGGGATCCCAGTCGGGCTCTATTGCGCCCGCTCGCTGGTCCAGTACCTGGACGCCGACGCGATCCTCGAGGTGACCCGGCAGGGCCTGGAATACTACCAGCAGGCCTTCCGGATCCCCTACCCCTTCAGCAAGTACGACCAGGTCTTCTGCCCAGAGAAGGTCAACGGGGCGATGGAGTCACCAGGCTGCGTGACCATCACCGACACCATGCTCTGGAGGGGCCGGGCGACCCCCCGCCAGCTCTCGGTGAGGGCCGATTTGATCCTCCATGAGATGGCCCACATGTGGTTCGGAAACCTGGTCACCATGCGTTGGTGGGATGACATCTGGCTCAACGAGNNTCTTCGCGACCCTGATGGCGACCCTGGCCGCCGACGCCGCCACCCGCTTCCGGGACTCATGGGTGGTGCTGGCCACCGGCTTCAAACCCAGTGCCCGGGCCCAGGATCAGCGCAGCACCTCGCACCCCGTGGCCAGCCACATCGATGACGTCGCGGATGTCCGGGCCGCGTTCGATCGGATCACCTACGAGAAGGGGGCATCGGTGCTGCGCCAGCTGGTGGCCTGGGTCGGTGAGGCCAACTTCTTCGCAGGCCTGCGCACCTACCTCGAGAAGCACCGGGAGGGCAACGCCGAGTTCGCCGACCTGGTTGGAGCCCTCTCCGTCGCCTCGGGACGGGACGTCGCCGGATGGGCCGAGGGCTGGCTCACCACGGTGGGGGTCAACACCCTGCGCTGTGAGGTGGCGGGTGGCGCGCCCGGCTCGGGCCAGCCATGCTCGGACGTGGCGGTGGTGCAGACGGCTGCCGAGGCCCAGCCGGTCCTCCGCGCCCACCGGATCCGGCTCGGGCTCTTCGACTGGGTCGGGGAGGCGCTGGATCGGGTGGGTGAGATGGAACTCGACGTGGAGGGTGAGCGCAGCCCGGTCGCGGAGCTGAGCGGCTCGGTGCTGCCGCCTCTGCTCCTCCCCAACGACGGTGACCTCACCTACGCCAAGATCAGGCTTGATCCGGCCTCGCTCCGGATCGCCGTGGGCAACCTGTCAGCGATCCCGGACAACCTGGCCCGGGCGGTGATCTGGGACTCCGCCTGGGACACGGTCTGTGACGCCGAGCTCCCCGCCCACCGCTTCGCCGCGATGGTCGCGGCGCACATCGCCCGAGAGGCCGACACCAGCTTGCTCACCGCGGTCCTGGCCAACGTGATGCGGGCGATCCGCCTCTACGGGGCTCCTCGCCGGGCGAAGGCCCAGGAGGCAGAGCTCTGCCGGGTCGCGGAGGAGGCGCTCGCCGCCGCCGAGCCCGGTGCCGACCGGCAGCTGGTGTGGCTGCTGGCATTCGCCGGCCTGGCCACGACCGAGGAGCAGATTCAGCGCTGCCGGGCCTTTCTGGAGGACCGGGGGCTTCCCCGCGGGATCAATCTCGACCTGGAGCTGCGCTGGTCGCTGGTCCAGGCCCTGGCGGCGAGGGGGGCTGCGGGCCAGGCCGAGATCGCCGCCCTCCAGGCCAGCGACGCTAGCTCAACCGGCCGGATGAGGGCTGGGGCGGCTCAGGCCGCCCGCCCCACCGCCGAGGCCAAGGCCGCCGCCTTTGCCCGGCTCACCGATCCGGAGTGCACCGTAGAGGAGGCCCGCTTCATCGCGTCGGCCGTCAGTGGGGTCCGCCACGAGGAGCTACTCCTCCCCCACGCGCAGCGGCTGCCGGAGACGCTCGACGAGATCATGAGGACGCGGGGAGCGGAGTTCACCATCGAGCTGGGGAACTGGCTGCCCCTCTCCTTCCCCCCGAGCCCCGAACTGGTCCAGCGCTGCCGTCAGAACCTCTCCCGGGCCGAGCTCGATCCAGAGCTCCGCCGGATCTTCCAGACAATCCTGGAGGACGCCGAGCGGCGGCTCCGGGCCCGTGAGGTCGACGAGGTCGACGTTCCCGCGGACTGACCACCCGGCAGCCAGGCGGAGCGAGCTCGACTCTCGATCGGTCGCGACCCCCCGGAGGCGCTCATCAGCGACGTCGGGACCGGTAGCCCCGTCCGGGTGGCCCCTTGGTGCCTTCAGAGCCCAAAGAGGTCGAGGCATCCGTCCAGCCCCTCCATCTCCACCTCGGGACGGTCGAGCTGCTCCCAGCGCTCTCGGGTCAGCCGGAAGGAGATGTGCTCGGCGGGCCGGCCACGGCGCTCCAGCACCGTGACCCCGTTCTCTTCGTAGCCGAGTGAACGGGAGGTGGCGATGGAGGCGGAGTTGTCCCAAAAGGCGCCGCTGTTGGCCAACTGCGCCCCCAGGCCGACGAAACCGAAGTGGAGGACCGCCGCCCTCATCTCCCGGCCCAGCCCCTGCCCCTGGTGCGCCTGGCCCAGCCAGGACCCGGTGATGAAGCTGCGGGTGACGGCGAATCTGTCGGCGCTGATCCCCTGGGTGCCAACCAAGTGCCCGTCCGCCAGCGCGACCGGGTTGAAGCTCCAGGCGAGTGGCCTCCAATTGGCGACCTGGAGCAGGTGCCATTGCACCGCTTCCCGCTCCCGCTGGGGCGAGGGTCGGTCGGTCCAGGGGGTGGAGAAGGGCATCGACTCGCGCGGGTGGATCCCCTCCGCCGCCAGGGTCGCCAGCTGGTCCAGCAGCTCCAGCGACGGCAGTCGCAGCTCAAGTCGGCGGGTGCGGACGCGAATGTTGTAGATCGGCCAGTGGAGCATGGAAAGTGACCCTAGCGGGCGTGGACCCGCAGCCGCAAGCGCAGCTGGGGCCGGTGCGGCCGGCGGCCGGCAGACGGAGAGGGTTCGGGCCCGCTAGCGCCTCAGAAGCTGGACCGCCGCCAGGGTCAGGAAGATCAGAGCGGCCAGGCAACCCAGGCCCAGGGCCGTCAGCCCCGAGATCTCACTTCCCCGGAGCAACCCCACTATGGCGGCGACCACGAACAACCCGGTACCCAGCCAGACGTAGATGAGACCCCTCTCGAAGGTGGTGTTTTCGGGGGCGGCGGAGGGTGTGGGAGTCAGCTGGACCGGCTCTGGCTGGCGCCGCCACCGCTTCAGCCAGCGCTGCCACACCGGCAGCTGAGCCTCCCTGGAGCTGGCGACTTCCAGTCCCGAATCGGCCGCGGGGAGCTCGGGCAGCGCGGCTTCCCCAGACTCGAACAAATCGGGGGACAGCGAGGACTGGAGTTGCTCGAGCCAGTGCACGGCCTCCCGCCCCCGCTCGGTGAGGTACAGCCGCGAGGTCGCCCGCGAGGGGCCGGCCGGCTCTCGGCGCAACAACCGCCGCCGCAGCAGCTCGCCCCGCAGCCTGACCGCCTCGGAAGCGGTCATCCCCAGCCGGGAAGCCAAGCGCCGCTCCAGGATGCCCGCGTGGGGGATCTGCTCCAGCACCACGGCCTGGTCCAGTGACACCCTGACCGGCGCGGGCGGCCACGAGCCGGAGCGACTCCCGGGAGCGGCCTTGTCCGGCCCACGCCGCGGGCCGGTCTGGTCGGAACGCAGCCTACCGGGATCAGGGGACATCCTCCACCAAGGGTACGCGCGTACGTGCCCTTCCCTCACTCAGAACCGCACCCAGCCCAGCATGCAAGGGCCCGCGACCTCAGTCGTCCCCAGCAGCCTCAGCGGCGACGACTAAGACCCCAATCGGCTTCGCCGGAAGCGGGAACGGAAGGGTGCCCCACCACTCGCTTTGGCAATACACTGCTTGCCAGCAAGCAACTATCTGCGAGACTGATGGCCACTCCCAGCGATCCGCTCCAAAGCAGTCCCTCGACCCAGCTGCGGGTCCTGATCGGCAGGCTGTCGCGCCGACTCCGGCAGACCGAGGCCGGCGCCGGGCTCACCCCGACCCAGCTCTCGGTGCTTGCCACCGTGGTCAGGCGCGGACCGCTGCGGTTGGCCCAGCTCTCGCAGCGGGAAGGGATCAACCCCACCATGCTCTCTCGGATCGTGGCCAAGCTGACCGAGGCTGGCCTGATCACTAGGCGCCCCGACCCCGCCGACGCTCGAGCGGCATTGCTGCTGCCGACCGAGCGCGGGCGCAGGCTGCAGCGACGGATCCAGACCGAGCGCAACGATGTCCTGGGACAGCGAATCCAGAGCCTGCCCGAGGCGCAACGGCGGCTTCTGCTCGAGGCGATCCCGGCCCTGGAGCAGTTGGCCGAGGCCCTGCGGGACCAGGACAGTTGAGAACTTGAGCGCGATCCTGCGGGCCAGCCGGGTCACCTTCGCCGCGCTCTCGATCCCCAACTACCGGAGGTATGTGGCCGGGCAGGCCGTATCCCTGGTGGGCACCTGGATGCAGACCACCGCACAGGCCTGGCTGGTGCTCACCCTCACCCACTCGGCNNCTACGGCGGGGTGATCGCGGACCGGGTCAACAAGCGCCGGCTGATGGTGGTCCTCCAGTCGATGATGGGGCTGCAGGCGCTGGCCCTGGCAATTCTCACCCTCACCCATGTGGTCAAGATCTGGGAGATCGCCATCCTGGCGCTGGTGCTGGGGCTGAACAACGCCTTCGAGAATCCCAGCCGACAGGCCTTCATCCTGGAGATGGTCGNNTCCTGCTCAACGCCCTCAGCTTCGTGGCGGTGGTCACTTCATTGCTGACCATGGACCTCGCCCGCCTCTCCCCGAGCAAGCCTGCACGCCGCGGTCGAGGGCAGCTGCGCGAGGGCCTCCGCTACGTCGCCGGGATCCCCGAGCTGCTGGTCCCGCTGTTGATGATGGCCCTGGTGGGCACCTTCGCCTATGAGTTTCAGGTGGTGCTGCCGGTGCTGGCCAGCCACACCTTACACGGCGGGGCCAGGGCCTACGGCTTCATGACCGCCTCGCTGGGGATCGGAGCGATCGGAGGAGGGTTGGTCACCGCCGCCCGGGGCCACACCGGCCTCCGCCCGGTGACGATAGCCGCCGGGGTCTTTGCGGTACTGCTCCTGATGGCCGCGGCCACGCCGACCCTGGTGCTCGAGTACGTCGCCCTGGCCGCGGTCGGCTGGGCCAGCATCTCCTTCATCGCCAGAGGCAACTCCACCCTGCAACTCAACTCCGCACCCAACATGCGCGGCCGGGTGATGGCGCTCTGGGCGATCGCGTTTCAGGGGACGACCCCGATTGGAGGACCTGTGATCGGATTGATCACCGCCGCGGCCGGGGCCAGGGTGGGACTGGCCACCGGCGGCCTCAGCTGCGTGGCCGCCGCGGCCCTGGGATTCCTGGCGGTGCGCCGGGTGAGAGGCAGAAGCGCGGCAGCCGAGCTCCCCGTGGAGCCGATCGGAGACGAACTGGTTGAGTTGCCCGACTAGGCGCCCGGCGCCGGCCCGTGCCAGCCGAACCAGGCGGCCGGGGGCCGGCGCGCCCGAGGCGGTCCGCCGGTGAGGACAGTCAGCCCGTGCGCCGCACGGCCAGGACGTGTAAGGTGTTTATCGATATGCATCTAGCGCGACACCCCCTCTCACTCGCTCTCCTCATCCTGGTCGTCCTCTTCGTCGTCTTCTTCTTGGTGGTTCCGGCGCTCACCCTGGTGATCCACCTGGTGCTGCTGGTGGCGATCGTTTGGGTGGTGATTTCGCTCCTCCGTTTCCACCGAAGTCACCAGCAGAAGCACTAGTCCGGCCACTGGCGCCGTCGGCGTGCCCACCGCCCTCCCGAGGGATCGGCTGCGCGCCTTGGTGCCGCAGTCGCACCGGGAGTGGTGCTGACCACAGGTAGCTGAGACCCGCCCTAGGACTTCTCGGCCAAGTGGTGGTGTTCCTGAAGGTATCGGCGCACCGCCAGCAGGGCCGCGATTCCGTCGCCGACCGCCGAGCCCAGCTGCTTGGTGGAACCCGCCCTGACGTCGCCGGCCACAAACACGCCGAGCATTGAGGTTCTGAACATCCCGTCCGCCTTGACGAAGCCGCGCCCATCCAGCTCGACCGAGTCCCCCAGGAAGGCGGTGTTGGGGGTGAGTCCGATGAATACGAAGGCGGCGGCAGGGTTCCAGCTGAACTCCTGGCCGCTGTTGACGTCGCGGGCCCGGACTCCCTCCAGGCGGCTCACCCCCTCGAGCCCGAGCACCTCGGTGCTGGTGTGGACCGAGAACTGGGGATGGTTGAGAACCTTGTCCTGGAGCAGCCGCGAGGCGGTCAGCTCCGGGCCCAGCTGGACGACCCGGATCCGCTTGGCGAACTGGGCCAGGAAGAGGCCCTCCTCCAGAGCCGAGTTGCCACCCCCGATCACCAGGAGTTCGTTGGAGCCCTTGTAGAAGGGACCGTCGCAGGTGGCGCAGAAGTGCACCCCGGCCCCGATCAGGTCATCCTCGCCGGGGACCCCGAGCCGGCGGTAGGAGGATCCGGTGGCGATCACCGCCGCGTGAGCGGCGATCACCTGCCCGGTCCCCAGCCGGAGCAGCACATCCTCGCCGTCGCGGGAGATCCCGGCCACCGAGACCGCGGGCAGCAGTTCCACCCCGTAGCGGCGGGCCTGGGCGATGAAGCGGTCCGCCAGGTCGGCGCCACCCACGCCCTCGGGAAAGCCCGGGTAGTTGTCGATCCGCTCGGTGACCCCGGACTGACCGCCGAGGGCGCTGCGGTCGATGACGATCGACTCCATCCCCTCCCGGGCCGCGTAGATCGCCGCCGCCAGGGCGGCGGGACCGCCTCCGACCATGGCCACGTCGTAGAAGCTGCGCTCGGCCCTGAGTGCAAGCCCCAGCTTCCTGGCCAACTCCTCGTCCGACGGCTCCAGCAGGTAGTCACCCTCCCCAAAGACCACGGTGGGAATGGTGCGACCACCCTTCTGCAACGATTCCACGAAGCTAAGCGCCTCGGGATCCTGGTCGACGTCGACCCAGCGGTAGGCGACCCGGTGCTGGGCCAGGAACTGCTTGCTGCGCTTGCAGTCAGGACACCAGGGGGCCCCGTAGACGGTGATCTCGGACATCCAGCCGCCTCCTCCAGAATTCACCTGTGAGGCCGGTCTCCGCCGGGCCGACAGCCCTAAATCTAGGGCCCCGCCCCGGAGGCCGTCCGGCAACCGAACCAAGCCTGCCTCTGAATTGGGGAAGGCCGGCTGGGGTGGACCGCCCCAGGGGGGCTCGCAATTCCCGTCATCTTCTCAGGTTCCTCCAACACAATTCCAAGAGCCAGAGGGCATACTCAGGCCAGAGAACGAGGCAAACCAAGTTCCGCTCCCGGCCGTGACCGGAGCCGGAATCCACGCTAAGCAGGAACTGGGAAAGTGGACAGCAATCAAGACCCGAACCAGCCAGATCAGTGGGCGGAGGACGTCTCCGAAGCCCCGGAGCCTGCGGCGGACAGCGCCCGGCCAGGGCCCGCGCTGGAACCCCCCGAGCCGACCGAGGCGTCCACCATGGAGTGGCCTCAGGCCGCTCCCCCGCCGGCGGACGGAGGCGCACCCCTCGGGGGCGGACCTGACGAGCCCGACGACCTGACTCCGGCCCCGCCCGGCCCCAACTGGCGGCGACGAGTGGCGGTCGTCGCGGTTGCCGCCGTGGTCCTGTTGGGAGTGGGCTTCGCCGGCTACCGGATCGGCAGCCCCGGCAGCAGCAGCACACTGGCCACCGAGCCGATCCCGACACCGGCCGCGTCCTCGGGGGTGACCGGGAGCGCCGGCACTCTCAACGTGACCAAGGTCGCCGCCGCGGTTGACCCAGCTGTGGTGGACATCACCGCGACCGACAGTTACCAGAACCAGACCGACGCGGGGACCGGGATGATCCTCACCTCCAACGGCGAGATTCTCACCAACAATCACGTGATCGAGGGCGCGACCAGCATCACCGTCCAGGTCGACGGGACCGGCACCAAGTACACCGCCAACGTGGTCGGCTACGACGCTACTGACGACGTCGCCCTGCTGCAATTGCAGAGCGCCTCCGGACTCAGCACCGTCTCCGTGGGCAACTCCTCCAGCGTCGCCGTGGGGCTGCCCGTGATCGCGATCGGCAACGCCCTCGACCTCCCCGGCAAGCCCACCGTGACCAGCGGGGCCGTGACCGCACTCAACCGGTCGATCACCGCCAGTGACGGGGAAGGCACCAGCAGCGAGCACCTGACCGGGGTCATCCAGATCGACGCTCCGCTTGAGCCCGGCAACTCTGGCGGGCCCCTGGTGAACTCCGCCGGGAAGGTGGTCGGGATGAACACCGCCGCCTCCAGCAGCAACTCCGGAGAGTGGAGCTCGGCCTCGAACGTCGGGTTCGCCATCCCCATCAACCGGGCCCTGACGATCGCCAGCGAGATCCAGCAGGGGCAGGACAGCACCACCGTCCGCATCGGGCTCCCGGCCTTCCTGGGAGTCGAGGTTGAAAATGCCGGCAGCGCCAGCGCGGGCAGCGGGTTCGGCGGGTTCGGCGGCTACACCCCCCCGGTCGACTCGGGAGCGCTGGTCACCAATGTGCTCGCCAACACGCCAGCCGCGTCGGCCGGCCTTCAGGCAGGCGACGTGATCACGGCGGTGAACGGGAGCTCGGTCAGCTCGGCCACCGCCCTGGGTTCCTCCTTTGCGGCCGACAAGCCGGGGCAGACCGTCTCGCTCACTTGGGTCGACTCATCGGACACGAGCCACACCGCCAATGTGACCCTCACCACGGGACCGGCTGAGTGACCGCCCGAAGAGTTCGGTAGCAACCCACCCCCCAGCGCCCTCCGGTCTTGTGACCGGGGGGCGACTTCTTCTTGCCGGGCCTCCAGCGGCAGAAGCGGCGCACCAGCCCAGCGCCAACTCCTGCCCAACCTGCCAGCTGGACGGCCCGCACCGCTGGGGCCCACCTCTGCCGCGCTCAGTCAGGCGAGAGCGGATCCCCCCTGCCCACCTCAGCCGAACCCCCCCATGCCCCGAACCCCCGGCCGGAGCCCACCCCTGCACTCGGGAGATGGGCCGGGGAAAGAGAATCCGTCCCGGCCGCGGCTCAGGGCGGCGCCGTGCCGGCCCGCACTGGAGAGACGTAGAGATCGCCGCCGCAGGGGTCGATGTCGGCACTGGCGGTCACCGTGCCGCCTCCTCCAGGGAGCACGATCTGCAGCTGGGTGGCGGCGGGACACGCCTCGATGCCGGTGGGCACGTCGCTGTACTGGAGCACAAAGGACGCGGATCCTCCGGCGGCAATGGTCACCAGCTCAGGAGTCGTGCTCACTGAGGTCACCCCGTCGTTGCCGTTGGACTGGGTGGTGGAGAGACTCCCATTCGCAGCCACCAGCTGGACGGCGGGGTAGCCGTCCAGGGTGCACGGCTGGGCCCCGGTGTTGGTCAGCACGAAGGCGTAGACGATGTGACCCGCTGCGGAATCTGACTGGCCTTGAGACGCCGTCATGGCGGTCGCCTGGCAGACCAGCACGGTCGCGTTGCTAGGGCTCGGGGTTGGCCGAGCCGATGCGCTGGGGCTCGGCCGGGCCGACGGACTGGGCTTGGATCCCTTCGAAGCCGCGTGGCCACCGCCGCACCCCGCCAGCAGCAGTCCGGCCAGGATGCTGAGGGCCACGCCCACGCCGTGCCGCCGGGTCATCACCAGGGGATTATCACACCGGCCCAAGGTTGGAGCACCGGTCCGCCGCCAGCGGGGGAACATTCAGAGCCTTCCGAGGGACCCGCTGCCCTCCGATGGGCACCGACCTCGGTGCCTGGCCGCACCTATCGAGCTTTCCTACCGCCCGGGTGCGATCCGAGTGCCAGGAGGAGCGGTTCGGACCTGCGGCCTCCTGCTGGGCGAGGATTCGGGCCCGGCGCTGTGCGGCCGGGGTCACACCTGGCCGCGCCCGACGGCCGGCGGCTCGGCCAGAGCTCAGCTGGCATCCGGGCGGCGTACCGACACCACCCTTGGCGCCGGCATCCGGCCGAGTGGTCCCGGGAGATCGATCCGCACAGCGCAGCACCCGCTGGCGCGGCCGGGCGCCAGGGCCGGCTTAGTAGAAGATCTGGGCCAGGCGGTACAGGTCCTCCGGCACCAGGCGCGGTTCGGTGATCACCTCGGACAGCCGGGCGGTCTCCACTCTGTCGCCACGCTTGACGGGAATCGCGCCGAAGCGCCCGTCCCTCACCAGCTCGTAGGCGGCCACGCCGACCCGAGTCGCCCAGATCCGATCGTATGCGGTCGGCGTGCCACCCCTTTGGGTGTGCCCCAGGACCGTGACCCTGGTCTCGAAGCCGGTCACGTCCTCCAACTGACGGCCGAGGCGCTCTCCGATCCCGCGGCGGCTCAGCTGGACGTGCCCGAAGGCGTCGACAGGCTCCCCACCGGCGGACGGAGTGGGTAGGCCGGCCACCTCCGCCCCCTCTGAGACCGCGATGATGCTGAAGGTCTTGCCTTGCCGGCGGCGCTGGTGAAGGTGGTCGATGACCTCCTCCAAGTTGACGGCGAATTCGGGAATGACGATCATGTCGGCCCCTCCGGCGAGGCCCCCCATCAGGGTCACCCACCCGGCCTCGCGTCCCATGGCCTCGACCACCATCACTCGGTGGTGCGAGGCAGCGGTGGTGTGCAGTCGGTCCACTGCCTCTGTGACAATGGCGACCGCGGTGTCAAAGCCAATGCAGTACTCCGTGAGAAGCAGGTCGTTGTCCACCGTCTTGGGGACGCCGACCACGGGCACTCCCCGCTCCGCCAGTGCGGCGGCCACCGAGAGCGTGTCATCCCCCCCCATGGCCACCAGCGCGTCTATGCCGAGACGGCCGAGGTTGGCGACGACAGCCTCCATCGCGCTGGGTTCAGCCAGGGGGTTGACCCGCGAGGTGCCCAGGATCGTGCCACCCCGGGTGAGGATCCCCGAGACGTCTTCAGGGCGCAGCGGGCTGACATCGCCGCCCTCGACCAGGCCGGCCCACCCGTTGCGCACGCCAAGAACATCGGCTCCGTCCGCGAAGGCGCTGCGAGCCACCGCTCGGATGGCCGCATTCAGCCCAGGCGCATCTCCCCCACCAGTCAGGATTCCTATCTGCACGAGTCCATCCGCTCCTTTGGTTCGAACTTGCGGGCGAGCATAGCGGGCGGGACTCTGCGAGGCAGGGTTGGCCTCGCGACCTCACGGCCGGGCCGCAGCCACGACGGGAAGACGACTGCCACCCACGGGGCGCCACCGATTGCGGGCGCTCCGCTGCGGCGAGGCTCAGTGCTCGCGGCGCCAGGTCCCGAGCAGCACGGCGGCGTAGCGGAAGCCGTAGAGGATGTTCCCGCCCTTCTTCGACTGCCCCGAGGCCCGCTCGTGCCACACGGCGGGGCGCTCGGTCACCCTCCATCCCCGCTTGAGCGACGTTACGAGCAGCTCAGCCGTTTGGTACTGGTCCTGCTCGAGCCGGCCTTTCACGTCCGCCAGCATCGCCACCCGCAGGGCCCGGAAGCCGTTGGACGTGTCGGTGAGATGGGCGCCTGTCAAAAAGTTCATCAGCGCAGCGAAGAACACCACGCCCAATTGACGGTAGCGGTCCCCCGTCTTGTCCACGCCCAGGCGCCGGGAGGCCACAACGAAGTCGGCCTCGTCAGCCACTAGCGGCTGGAGCAGCTGGGGCATCTCGGCGGGGTCGTTCTGGCCGT
>PLTL01000030.1 GCA_003164475.1 Candidatus Dormiibacterota bacterium
CGGCAGGTGCGGCCCGACGATCGGGGACAGCAGAGCAGCGACCGCTACGACGCCGACCGCCCGCACCACCCGGCGACGGCGCCGGGTGCCGGTCAGGTTCGGAGGCTGCGAGCGGTGGGCACGCAGCGTGAGCCAGGCGAGGACCACCGCCGCGAAGAGCGAGCCTTGGAGCAGCAGCGCGGCCGGCGCCTCGGTGCCGAAGAGGATGCTGAGCACCAGGATGCTGGCAGGGGCGACCAGGGGCAGGGCGACGCGCCGGGTGCGTCGCGCCAGGCTGTACCCGGCCATCCCTGCCACCAGCCCGATCATGTAAGGGATGGTCAGGAGGTCGGCGCTGTCACCCACCGGCAGAGCCGTCGTGAGCAACTCCTTCCACCCCTGGGTGCCGGCGCCGGCGAGGGCCGCAATGGTCCCGGGGGTGGGGAGGACGCCACCGATCGCGCTCTCGGGTGCCGCCAGCACCCCGCCGAGGAGGAAGAAGACCAGCGCTGTGAGCGCGACGTCGATCAGGACCGGCTGACCCAGCCGCTGGGACAGCTCGCTCATCACGATGCCGAGCACGACCGCCACCCCGCCAACGATCAGGTAGGCGGCTCCGCCGAAGGTGGTCTGGAATCCGACCAACCCGAGCAGCGAGAGGCCGAGGACAAAGACCGCGTCGAGGAGAGCGTCGCGCTCGATCTCCGTGGCGAGCAGCGCGCGGACCCGCGCCAGGGCGGCGCTCATCGGATCGCTCCGGAGCCCACGACGGCGGGCAGCTGGCGCAGTTCCCCCAGCTGGACGAGGGTGGTGAGGCCGGCGGCACCGACGACCCAGCGCTCACCCGGCACGATCCGGATCGCCACGGTCCGCACCTCGGAGGGGAAGCGCAGGGCCGCGCGGCGCATCTCCGGAGCGGGCACCGCAGATCCGCTGAGGATGACGGCGAGGGTCGTGTCGGTGCCTCGTTGAGCGGCGCGGCCGGCCAGGATGGGCAGGGCGGAATCTCTGGGAGAGAGAGTGGCGCGAGCCAGGGCGTCGAGGAGCAGATGTGGGGCCGACGAGGTGGCGAGCTGGCTGCCGGCCACCAGGAGCGCCTGGAGACCGTCGCGCGCTGCCCGCAGCACCAGGGATCCGGCCACCTGCAGGGCGATCTCGAAGTCCTCGGGATCGGGGTACGAGGCCGTCCGCGCGTCCACCACCACGGAGAGGCTGGAGCGGCGGGTGTCGTTGAACTGCCGCACCTGGAGACGGCCGGTCGTGGCCATCGCCTTGGCCGAGCTCTTCCAGTGCACGAACCGCCGGTCATCACCGGGGGCGTAGTCGCGCAGGCTGTGGAAGGCGAGGTCGCTTGCGGACACCTCCTTGGTGGTCAGGCCCTCGAGATCGCGAAGCACCCCGGCTCCGAAGGAGGGGAGCGGAATCGTCTTGGGGTGGACGAGCAGCTCGGTGCCGCCACCACCCGCGACCCGCCGCAACAGGAGCCCCAGGGGATCCCCCCGCACCGTGGTCGCGGGCCCGACGGAGATCACGCCTCGTCGCTCCGTCGGGACGACGAACAACTCCTCGGACTCCCCTCCAGGCGCCAGGCTGGGGACGCGGAAGGTGGCCAGGGCCTGGCCCACCGGAAGCTCCACGTCCATCGGTAGCGTCCGCTGCTGAGTTCGGTTGGCGCAGAGGATCCGCCCCGCGGCCCGCTCACCGGCGACGAGCCGGGGTGGTTGGAGCTCGACCTTGATCCGAAGCGTCGCCCGCCCGAGCACAAAGACGACCGCGATGGCCAGCGCAACCAGGCAGGTCGCCGCCACCAGCATCAGCTCCTGCCAGCCCAGCCACGCGCCGACGACCCAGGCGAGGCCGGCCAGCGCGAGCACTGACCAGCCCAACGGGCTGATCACCGCGCGCACCGGCCGGGTCAGGCGGGACACGGACTGAGCCCGCGCCACCGTGGCGTCGCGGAGCGAACCGAGTGCTTCGAGCCCGCGACGTGTCCAGCTACCGGCGCGCACGGTCGCCGGAGGTGCGGCGCTCGCCACCGCTGCTGGCTCGCTTGTCATCCTCCCTGTCCCCTACTCAGGCGCCCGCTCGGCCGGCGGTGTGACCTCGGCCAGGATGCCGGCGATGACGTCCTCGATCGCGACGCCTCCAAACTCGGCCTCGGCGTCCAGGAGCAGCCGGTGGCCGAGCACCGGAATCGCCAGCTCCTTGATGTCGTCGGGGATGACGTAGTGCCGGCCCTCGGCCGCGGCCCACGTCTTGGCCGTCCGCACCCAGGCGAGGCAGCCTCGCACCGACACCCCGAGCCGGACGTGCGGCGCGCGGCGGGACTCCTGGGCGAGCCGGCTGACGTAGCCGAGCAGCGACTTGTCGACGTGGACCTGGTCGGCGAGCTCGGACATCTCCACCACCCCGTTGGCGGTGATCAGCGGGCCCACCGACGCGCTGCGGTCGCGGTTGGCGGCCTCGGCCAGCACCGTCATGGTCGACTCATGGTCGGGGTACCCGAGGTTGGTCTTCATCAGGAAGCGGTCCAGCTGGGCCTCTGGGAGGCGATAGGTGCCGGCCTGTTCAATGGGGTTCTGGGTCGCAACGACCATGAACGGCTCGCCGACCGGATGGGGGATGCCATCGACGGTCACGCGCCCCTCCTCCATCACCTCGAGCAGCGCCGACTGGGTCTTGGGCGAGGCCCGGTTGATCTCGTCGGCCAGGACGATGGTGGCGAACACGGGCCCGGGGTGGAACTCGAACGTACCGCGCTGGCTCTCGTAGATGGTCACGCCCGTGACATCGCTGGGCAGCAGGTCGGGGGTGAACTGGATCCGTGAGCTGGTCCCCTGCACGGTGTTGGCGATCGACTTCGCCAATGACGTCTTGCCGGTGCCCGGGAAGTCCTCGAGCAACAGGTGCCCCTCGGACAGCAGGCAGGTCAGACTCAGTCGCACCACGTGGGGCTTGCCCACGATGGCCTGTTCGATATTGGTCACCAGCTTGCCGAAGGTCTCGGCGAACCAGCCGGCCTGCTCCGGGGTCATGTCAGCCATATCTCGATCCTTCTCCTACGGGATTCCTTACTGAGCCGTCCTTCATCGTCGATTTCACTTCCACGGCAACGTATTTGATGGCACGCCATTTGGAGACTTGGCGCCAACATTGACCCACAGGTTAGCTCCCGGGAACCCGAATGACACACTGTCGAAGGTTGCATTCCCGCTGCCATCAGTCTTCGTCGAGGCCGATACGTAATTAGTGGTTCCACCGCTGGTGCATGAAGCGCCCCAGCCAGCACAGTCTGTGCTGTACCAGATCGTGTACTCGGTGTTCGGTGAGAAGTTGTTCAAGGTCACGTCGACCGCCCTGCATGGAGAGCTTGGGCAGTACGGCGGCGTGTACTGAGCCCCTCCCTCGGATACGGTCACCGATTGAGGTGGGGGAGCGCATGGCGCTGTGGTTGCGAGGTTACTTGTTGCTGTCGAGCTGTGCTGACCAACGGCATCGACGACGTACGCCGAGAACGACTCCGTGGTGTTGCACGCGTAACCGACGGTCATCGGGCTCGCGCTGGCGGACTGCTGGCCGCAGCCGTTGGTGGTGCAGACGTAGTAGTAGCTCACGGGCTGACCGTTGCCACCACCACCGCTCCAGTTGAAGTTGATCGAGTTGCCACTGGCCGACGCCGACACCGAGGGCGGGTTGGGCGGCCCGTAGGGGAAGCTGCTGGCGCTGTTCGACGCCGTGCCGCAGTTCCCCGCCTCATTGCAGGCCACGACGGTCACCGTGTAGGTGTCGCCGTTGACGAGGCCCGAGATCGTCTCGTTGACCGACTGTCCGGATGACCCCGGGCCGGACCATGACCCCGACGCGCTGCTGCCCCCGCTGGTGTTGGTTGCCGTGTACTTGACGCTGGTGAGGCTCGCTCCGTGGGATGCCGGGAGCGTGAAGCTGGCCTGCAGAGCTTGGTTCCCCGCACTGATCCCGAGGTTGGTGATCTGCCCGGGCACACCGTCGGCGTCAATCGCCGGCGCCGACGGCGGGCTGGTTGCCGATGTCTGGCCCTCGCGGTTGGTGTCCTGAACCTCGTAGGTGTAGGCGGAGCCGTCGTTGGTGAGCGGTCCGAAGGTCGCACATATGGACTGCGAGCCGGAGCACGTCTGGGTCGACGTGGTCGTGGCGGTGGCCGTGCCATTGCGCAGCTCGGTGACCGTGTACGAGGCGCACGGCTGGGCGTCGTTGCACGCGCTCACCGCGGGCCATGAGACCGTGATGGTGGTCGTCGTCTGGTCCGGCGACACCGCCCCGCTGGCGGTGGGTG
>PLTL01000149.1 GCA_003164475.1 Candidatus Dormiibacterota bacterium
TCGACGCCCCCCCCAGGCCGACCACCGCGCCGGGGAGGAGGAGGCCGACGACCACGTTGAGGGCGTTGCTGTTGAGGGCGATGCTGAGCACGGCGGCACCGCGGCCGCGGAGCGCGAGGTAGACGGCGGCCACGGCGTTGGGCAGGCTCGTCACGGCGGCCAGGACCAGCCCGCCGATCACGATCTCGGGGACCCGCCAACGCGCGCCGAGGTCGGACGCGGTTCGCTCCATGGTCACGCTGGCGGCGACCACCACCACCAGGGAGATCACGGCGGCCAGCAGGTCGCCGCGACCGGCCCGAGGCACGCGGATGGCCGACTCGAGATCCCTCTCCTCCTCGACCACCGCGGCCCGTAGCCAGTGGGCCCAGCCGTGGTGCACCGCCAGACGGCGCAGCACCCTGCGATCGGCGCCGAGCAGGGCGACGTAGCCCAGCAGCGCGACCCCGGCCAGGGCGAGGCCGGCGCCGGGGGGGAGCACGCCGAGGACTGTGACCAGGCACGCCGCCGCAATCCACAGGGCGAGCAGGCCGCCGAGGATCACCACCCGCCGCCGGAACCTGATCGCCCCCGCCACCAGGGCGCCGAGGCCGAGCAGGGCGGCGAGGTTGAAGACATTCGACCCGAGGACGACGCCGGCCCCCACCCGCTGCTCCCTGTTGACCAGGGCGGTGATCGCCGCGGTGATCTCGGGCGCGTCCGCGGCCAGGGCGGCGAGCATGCCGAGCAACGCCTCGGAGAGGCCGAGCCGCTCCCCCACCCGCTCCAGCCGCGAGACTAGCAGCCAGCTGGTGGCCAGGCTGACGCAGGCCGCGAGCACGAAGAGCGGAGCCGCCACCATGACCGGCACAGGGATCCTCCCTGAACAACGTCATGCCGACCAGACTTCCCGGCTCTCCTTGCGCGACTGTACCAAAGTCACTCATCAGCTGCACAGGTTCAACGCTCGCTTGTGGACCGGTACGGAGCACTGCGGTCTCGAGTTGCTCATATCCGAAGACTTCTCGAGCACGGCCGGCTCCACAGGACGGTACCTGAATGTGGTGAGTCAACTGAGCGCGGCGGAGCCCGAAATGCGGTGGCACGGAGGTCGACGTGCAGTGGCCGGCGCTGACGCTATTACGCGGCGGGGCCGGGGCCAGTGACAGACCGAACTCGCGCGGTAGGGGCGGGAGGACCGCCAGCCCGTGCTCGCTCCGTACGAGATTTCAGCCGACCTCTCCCCACGCTCGCGCACCCCCTGCTGGCGCGCCTCACCCGCGTTGACGGCCAGCATGGTGTCACGGTTTGCGATGGTTCACCGGCGCAAGGCGGGATGAGAGCTCAGCTCACGCTCGTTGGGTGGTGGAAGTGGCGGATGTCGCGGCCGGTTCTGTGTGCCTCAGGACCTCCCTGAAAGTCCGCCCAGTAGCACGGCGATATCCAATCTCAAACAGAAAACTGACCGCTAGCGTGATACCGAGGGCAATCGCTGACGTCAGGGCTGTGGTGATCATGTGGTAGAAGAGGACGACGAAGAGAGAGAGACAGGTCACCGCCGCCGCCACAACCGGCCAGGCTTTGGCGCCCGTCTGCTTCCGAATCCTCAGGTGTGCGACATTGACCGCCGAGTAGACCAAGAGGAAGGCTGCGCTTCCCATGGAGGCAACGGCACTCAGGGGAAAGATCAGGACGAACACGAGCACGAGCCCAGAGGTGATGAAGAGCCCTTCGACGTCACGGCCCCAGAGAGTGCGGTCAAACGCCGGTGGGAGACCACCGTTCTTGGCGATCTGGTACGCCACGTTTGCAGACCCGAACAAGGTGGCATTCACTGCCGAAGCCGTCGAAAGCAGCGCCGCGATGGCTACCAGCTTGAAACCCAATTGGCCCAGGGATGGCCTGGCGGCGACTGCCAACGCGGAATCGCCAAGCTTCCTGAGGACATTGAGCGGCACGTTGGTCACCACGCCAGTAGCGACAAGCACGTAGATCACTATCGCGATGGTTACACTGCCATAGATCGCGCGTGGCAACTCGCGCTTCGGCTTCTCCATGTTGGCTGCGGCATTCGTGATCAGACCAAAGCCCTCGTACCCGACGAACACCACACCAGCCCCGGTAAGGATCGCTAGAGGACCCGGCCACGCAACTGGCGACAGCCGGGCAACCCCCTTCCCGGTGAGCGCAATGAAGGCCGCCACTATGAACACGATGAGGATGGCAACCTTGATGATCACGATGACGGACTCTGCGTGCCCCATGGTCCGGCTCCCGAGGAAGTTGATCGCCGTAAAGGCAAGCACGACGCCAACTGCCCACACCCTGGATGGGAGCGGGATGAACGTGGACGCATACGCCGCAAAGCCTGTCGCGTACAGCGCGATTGTGATGATGTAGCTGAAGTACTGAAAGAGGTTCAGGGATCCCGACGTGACTCCTTCGCCGTAACCACGAACCAGGAAGGTGACCGCGCCCCCAACACTGGGGAAGGTCTTGCCGAGGGCGACGTAACTGTAGGCGGCGAGACCGGCAACGATCCCTCCAATCGCGAAGGAAAGAGGCATCGCGGGGCCTGAGATACTCGCCACGACCCCAAGAATAGAGAAGATTCCGGCACCGATCATGCCGCCGACCCCAATGCTGAGGGCGGCGACCAGTCCGATGCTCGACTTCTTTGCGAGTGTTCTCTTGGTGTCCTGAGGCATCATGCAGTCGTCCACAACAACTGACGGGTTACGCCGAGTGCGATTCCCAGGCCCCTTATCCGGCGCTTCAATTGAGGCATCCCCAGCATGCATCCGACGCGCGTCGCGGGCGCTGCGCCACTGGTTGCGCCGGCACCTGTCGCGGATCCCTCGGGGTCTTCACTGCGGCCAACCGCCCGAGCCTAGTCGCTGCCGTGGAAGAGGTCGAATGCGCTTCTCCTGACTTCGCAACCGGCTTTCCCCAGTACACACGCATGCTCGGTGATCGTGAGCCATCACTCGGCCACCACCTCGTCCCTGGCCCGGGGCCCCGGCGACTGCCACCCTCGTCGACTCAGGTCACGGGCTGACTATCACCCCCAGCGAGATGGGCACTCTCGTGGCCAGCAGCGACTTCCTTCGAAGAGCGCACGACGACGACGGGGCACCGGGCGTGGTGGACACACTGTTGGCTCACCGAGCCGAGGAGCAGGCCAGCGAACCCGCCATGCCCGCGCGACCCA
>PLTL01000115.1:0-858 GCA_003164475.1 Candidatus Dormiibacterota bacterium
ACTGCGCCGCGTGCTGCTGGTGGTAGGCGTCGTAGTCCGCCTGGGCGGAGACCATCACCTTCTTGCCACGGATCACTGCGGTGGCTCCCAGCGGGTAACCGCCACGGTGGTGTAGCCGCGGGCCTGAAGCCGGTGCTGAGCCTCCGCCTCGATCAGGCCGTCCAGCACCCGGACGTTGTCGTACAGCGCTCGGAAGTCGACCGTCGACCACTTCCCGTCCGCACCGAGTGCGACGTTGAGCACCCGGGTGTGGACGTGAAGGTGTGGGTCGCGGACGGTCTGCCCCGGGACCGGCTGCTCCGCGCAGTGGACATTGGTGAGGGCAGCGAGCCGGGCGTGCATCGGCATCGACGAGTGGAGCCCCCGGCGAGCCACCGGGAGGAGCTGGCAGAAGGTCTCTAGGCCGACCCGGACCGACGCCTCCATGTCCTCGACCAGCTGCGCCGCCCGCAGATAGTCACCGGTGGCCCGGGCCGCGGCGAACTCCACGCTCACGCTCTTGGGGGCGCTGTAGATCAGGTCGTTGTAGGCGACCCGATCGCAGTCCGGCCGCGGCGCCACGAGCTGCTCCCCGGTCACCGGGTGCCTGCCCGCCCCCAGGGCGGTGATCGCCTCCGGCGACGGCCTCTCGTTCAGCCCCATGGCCTCCAGGAGGCCCGCCGGCCCGATAGCCGTGGTCACCCCCTCAGCGACCTCCATGTCCGGCCGCAGCTCGTCGCTCTCGCCGGCAACGTACGCCTGGTACTGGGCGTCGTGGGCCCGGTGGTACAGGTCGTAGCGCGGTTGGTCGGACAGCATCACCCTCACGCCGCGGATCACGACGCCCCCTCCCGGCCGCCGCCGCCCAGCGGGCAGCGG
>PLTL01000115.1:868-2797 GCA_003164475.1 Candidatus Dormiibacterota bacterium
GACGGTCGTTCTGAGCGTGGAGGTGCTGCTGGTGATGGCGGATGGGACGGAGAGAATGGGTGTGATGGGCGTGTCGGATGGCGTGGACGAGGGTTTGGTCAGAGCGGAGGCTGCGGCGTTCTTGAGCCTTGAGGAGCACTGCGCTGACTGTTGGGCGTGCCGACAGGTGGAGGCTCAGGGGCTGCTCCTCGAACACGGGCGGCTGTGTCGCGAGGGGCGCCAGCTGGCCGATGCGTGGGACGCCGCTGAGGCCCGGATCGCCGCGGCGGTGCTGGTCGGCACGGCCGCGTGAACGGGCCCCCAGGAGACGACCGGTTGGCGGAGGCCGAGGTCGTGGCCAGCCTCCTGGAGCTGGCCCGGGAGCGAGGCCTCGTCCTCGACCTGGTCGACGCTGCTCCCGACTCCCGCGGTCGGTGGCGAAACCGGACCTACCGGCTCCACCTCCAGCCCGCCCTCTGGGGCGGCGTCGACGTGGTGCGGACCTGGGGTAGGCGGGGCGTCACCCTACGGCGGCCACGGCGCCTGGTCACCCATCACCCCGATGACTCCCAGGCCAGCGCCGCGCTGGCGGCGGTCATTGGCCGGCGCCTGCGCCGCGGCTACAGCCTCGCTCGCCCCTGAGCCGAGGGCTGTATCAGCGACCAAACCTGCGGCGGCCTCTGGCTTCGTCTGGTCCCCGGCGAGGCATATAAAGGTTTCCGTCTCCCGGGTCCCGAGGAGGCTGCGCCTCCGCTCCCACAAGCAGGCCGCTCGGGGGACGGGGCGATGGAGCGCGGACGCCTGCACCTACTGTCCCGGGCCCGCCCCGCGGAGGCCGACGCGACGAAGGCACCCGCCGGCTCACAAACCACCAGTCGAGCAAGCGACCGATGAGATTCCAGCGGGCTCGAGATGCCCGAACGTGGTCGCGGTGGGACGTGCTCATCGACGGCTGCGGGCGCCATTGGGGGCCGCGGGCCCGGCCGCGCCGATCTCCAGGTGCGCGCCCACCGCGGCTGCGAACCGCGCAACGGTCGAGATGGGAGTGTCCCGCCCGCCCTCCATCCGGGCCACCGCGGNNCCCATGAGCTCCAGCCGATCCTCGGCTGCGGCAAGGGCAACGGGGAACGTGGGGTCCGCCGCCGACCACTCCGCGATCAGGGCGTCGAGGTCGTCGCGCTCGTCCTCGCTGTCCATGGTCGCCTTCTCCTCGTCACCCATCACCCCGATGAGGGCGCAGCCGAGGCCGCCCTTGCTGGGGTGATCCGCCGGCGCCTGCGCCGGGGATATGCCCCGGCACGGCTCGCCTGAGGCCGCTACTTGGCGGTCTTGTCGATCTTGTACGGACCGAGGCCCGTGTACACAATCGTCTGGGGGGTGCGTTCGGCGATCCGACGCGCCTCTTCCAACTCGCGCCGAGCAGCCTCCCGCGAGGCAACCTCGCCGGAGCCGTCCCTGTTCTTGGCTGTCATCTTCATGGCTTCTCCTAGTGTACCAGCGGCAGGTAGAGCGCACTCCCGATCGCGGTCAGACCCAGCACCCACGCGCTGGCCGTGGACCAGCGCGCCCTCCGTAGCCACGCCCGCTCGTTGAGAGCCCGTGCTCGTCTCAGGTCCTCGAGAGCGATCAGCGTCACCTTACGTTCACTTCCCCCACGGGCCCCCTCGTAGAAGGCCATCGGGTCGGGCCCAAGATGCACGGGGTGCTGTCGCAGCGACACCCCCAGGAGGCATGCAGACACCGCGAGCCCCACAGCGGTAGCCCACCAGAACCTGTCGAGGCTGCCACGTGCCTGGATGACCACTGCGGCAGCCGCCAGCTCGAAGGCCAACATGCCGATCGCTGCCAGGGTGTTCGTGTCCCCGCGGCTGAGCTCAGCGGCGAGCTGGTCCCGCGCCAGATCGAGAGCGATCCGAGCAGCCGCCTCCGTCGGTAGCTCTGACGAGGGCG
>PLTL01000207.1 GCA_003164475.1 Candidatus Dormiibacterota bacterium
GGGCGGCCGCGAGCCGGGTCGGGGCCGCCGGGGCCGCGGCGGGCGGGGCGGCCGCCGAGGTCGGCGGTCCCGCGGGCTGGGCCTTGTGCTTGTCGTCGACCAGCGCCGGGCTCCCGGACTCGCGGTCCGGCTCGGAGTCGCCCTTGGTCCGGACCCGCTCCAGCAGTGACATCTCTCAGCTCTCTCCCGGCCTGCGCCTAGCGCCTGAGGCCAAAGCGGTGCGACCCGGCGGCCTTGGTCTCGACCCTGATCTCTGCCAGCCCGGCCCCGGCTGGGACCAGGCCGCGAGCCAGACCGCGGAGGAGCGCGGAGATCTCCGAGTCGGGGTGCGAGACCACCAGGGGCACGGCGCGGTGGATCGAACCACCCACCAGGCGCGGGTCCGAGGGGATCTGGAGCGTGACCGGGAAGCGCAGATTGCGCTCAATGCTGGCCGAATCGTAGACCGCGTGGGCGTCGTGGGCGTTGATCGCCACCAGGACCCGCGAGCGGTCCACCCGGAGTGACTCCAGCATCTTGAGCATGAGGCGAGTGTCCTTGATAGCGGGGATGGTGAGCTGGCCGACGACGATCACGTGGTCGGCCAGTTCGGTTGCTTCGAGAGTAGCCTCGGACAGTTGGCTGGCGCTGTCCACCACGACATAGTCAAACTCTCGTCGCAGAACGTCGACGATGGCTCGGACATGCTCGGCCCGGACCAGGTCCCCGAACTCCGGGCTGAAGGGGCCGAGCAGCACCCGGACCCCCTCCGGGCCGTCGGCCAGGATGTCGTCCACGAACTCCCAGTCCAGGGAGCTCTCGCTGTCCACCAGCTCGGTGATGGTCTTGGCGTGGTCCAGGTTGAGCATCACCCCGATGTCACCGAACTGGAGGTCCAGGTCGACTAGACAGACGCGCCCGCCGGTTTCCAGCTTGAGAGCTGCGGCCAGGTTGATCGCCAGGAAGGTCTTGCCGCAACCCCCCTTCCCGCTCAGCACCAGGCAGACCTGGCAGCTCCGGCCGGGCAGGCCACCCTCCCCCCCTTCGGGGGGCTGGAGCCGGTGCCGATAGGCGCCCTTCTTCTCCTCCATCCCGTAGACCCGGCGGATGCTGGCGACCAGCTCGTCACCGGTGAAGGGCTTGATCAGAAACTCGCGGGCCCCCGACTGCATGGCCCGGCGCAGGTAGTCGCGCTCGCCCTGGACGGACATGATCACCACCGGCGAGCTAGGAGCCTCCACTGCCAGCGTCTCGGTGGCGGCGATCCCGTCCATCCCCGGCATGTTCACGTCCATCAGGACCACGTGGGGAGACAGCTGACGGGTCACGTCAATGCCTGACCGACCGTCCGCGGCGGTCCCGACAACCTCAATGTCCTCCTCGAAGGAGAGCAGTTTCTTGAGGTTCTCCCGGGTGCTGGCGATGTCATCGACGACCACCACCCGGATCACCTGCCTATCGGCCACAGTACTGGCCGCCACCTACTGGTCTGCCCGGCTCTGCTCGTCCCTTACGAGCCGAGGGCGAATCCGAAGAGGCTCTGCAGCATCTGCGCGCTGCCCTGGTTGTTTCCGGCGGCGCTCGACGAGCTGGCGGCGTTGGTGGAGCCACAGTAGAGGACCGCCTGGTCGGAGGCGACCTCGTTCTGCGCTTCGATCAGAGCGAACTGATCCTGGGCCAAGGTGGACGAATCCGAGAGCACCTGCGCCTTGGCCTCCTGGACCGCGGAGCTACCGCCGCTGAGACTCTGGAGGGCGTTGTTGTCCTTGTTGTACTGCTTCTGGGCCAGGTTGTAGGTGGTGGTGGCCGCGGTGACCGCCTGCTGGGCTGACTGCAGGTCCTCCTCGATGAGCGGATTGACCGAGGTGCCCGGCACGCAGGCCTGGGTGTACTCGTCCGCCGGGGTCGAGCTGATCGGGATGTAGCCGTGCCCGTAGTCGGCGCTGGACCGCAGCACGATGGTGTAGATGGCACCCTTCTCGACCATCTCGGTGACACCGAGCGCCTGGCTCCGGGTCAGCTCGAGGACGATGAGACCGCTCCCTGAGGAGCTCGAACTTCCGGACGCTGGCGCACCGACGCTGATGACCGGGAGATCCTCATAGGTGAAGTCCGTGTTCCCACTGCTGTCCAGACCGACGATGTCGATGCGGTCGCCCGCCTGGAGGTAACCGGCCACCGACTCCTCCGAGCTGACCGGGATCGCCACGGCCACCTCGCCGGCGGGGAGATCAAGGTTCCCAAAGGTCGGTGACTGGGTCGCCTTGTTGAGCGAGACCAGATTCTGGGTGATCAGGGTGTTGGGCAGGATGCTGACCACCGCGTAGTAGTTGGAGACCGGGGTGACGGTGTTCGTCTGGGACGTCGAAACGCCGGCGGCGGTGGCGCAGGTCGCATTGACCAGTTGCGCGCAAGAGGTGAAGGCGTCGGTAGGAAGAATCCCCTTGATCCGGGTCTCCTTCAACATCCCGGCAGTGATCAGAGCTCCCCTCGGGATGGTCACCCTGGCGACCACCACCAGCTGCCCGTTGCTGGGCACAGTGGAGGTGGTCGAGGTGTTGGCGCGCGTGAAGTAGTACATGGCGCCGAACGCGCAGATCGCAAGGATCAGTCCGATTGCGATCCAGACCTGATTGACCCGTCCTTTCAAATCGGTCGTCACCGTCGAGAACCTCCGCAGGATGGCCGCAGGCCCCGTGGCCGTTGGGTGGATGGGATGAACGCGCGGCGGGAGGCCCCGCCGCGCGCTCTGCTGCTACGTGCTAACTGAGGCCGTTGCTGATGTTCGAGAAGACNNGCATACTCGACCATCCCCTGGCCCTCTTCCTCCGGGTCGCGTGCCGAGATGACTTCCGCGAGACGGGCACGCAGCCGTACGTACCAAGATCCGAGCATTCCTTAGCAACCTCCTATGTTGTTCGCAATTCAGGCATCAACATCCCCTGGCCTGACCATGGCCGAAGTATATGTTGGGCCCGCCACAGTTCGTGTAACCGCCCGGTAACGTTCCGGTCAGGCGTCACGGCCCCACCGGAAGGGTCACCCGCACCTCGGTCCCCCGGCCCACCTGGGAGCGGACCTCGAGCTGCCCCCGCTCCAGGTCGGCCCGCTCTCGCATCGAGATCAGCCCAAAGTGGGGCTCGCGGGCCAGCCTCGCCTCCACAGCGGCCAGGTCAAAGCCTTCGCCGTCGTCCTTGATCACCGCGCTCACCCGCTGCGGCTGGAGGTTGATGAGCACGTCCAGGTTGCGGGCACGGGCATGCTTGCGGACATTGACCAGGGCCTCCTTGACGATCCGGAACAGGGCCCCCTCGGTGGCCGCCGGGAGCCGGCGCTCGGTGCCGATCACCGAAAGCCGGGCCTCGACCCCCTCGGCGTCGCGGAACTCGTTGACCAGCCGGCGCAGGGTCGGGATCACCCCCAGGTCGTCGAGAGTCATGGGCCGGAGGTCGAAGATCAGCTGGCGGGTCTCGTCGAGCACCCCCTTTATGGCCTCCTTGAAGCTGTCCACCTCGGCCTTGGCCCGCTCCGGCTCCCGGTCCAGCATCCGTTCCAGGATCTCGGCCCGGAGCACCAGGTTGGACATCGACTGGGCGGGACCGTCGTGCATATCCCGAGCGATCCGCATCCGCTCCTCGTCGATGGTCTGGAACACCTGGCGCGAGGCGCTCCGGTAACGGGCCAGACCTTCCTCCAGGGTGCTGTCCGGTGGCCGGTGATCCTCCAGCTGCTCGGTGGCGGCCTTCATCAGCGAGTGCCACTGGCGGAGCTGCTTGGCCCAGCTGCGACAATGGGCCAGCCGCAGCCGGGCCAGGCTCATCTCCGAGCGGAGCGCGAAGCAGCGCCCGACCGCCGCCTCCACCTCGCCGGGGGTGAACCGGCCATGGTCGCGAAGCACGTGCCGGCGGACGATGTCGGCATCCTCAAGCCGGTCCCCGACCTGGTCCAGGGCCGCCAGCAACTGCATGACCTCCTCGTCGATGGTCAGCAGCGAGTTCTCAACTCTCAGCACCTCCTCCTCGAGCACCAACTGCAGCTCGCCGAGAGGAGAGGTGACGACAGGAGCGGGGCGCACGGCCACACCCACAGGGTAAGGTCTCGTCCTGGGAATTGTCCGCCCCAGGCCACCACCCGACAGGGTCGCGACCCCGCAACGGCCGTCGGACGTCGATCTCCCGCCGCCTACACTGGCGCCCGTGATCCTCGGAGGACGGGCATGGATCAGGGTCCGGTGACGGCGGCGCCCAGACGGCGCCAGCTCTTGACCTTGCCCCGGTTCTTGGCCCTCACCGGGCTGCTGGCGGCGATGCTCACCGCCCGTCCCCAGGTGGCCGACCCCGACTTCTGGTGGCACCTGCGCAATGGCCGCATCCTGCTCGCCAGCAATGCCCTCATCCACGTGAATCCCTACGCCTTCATGGCGGTCGGGCACCACTGGATCATGCAGGAGTGGCTCAGCGAGGTCTGGTCGGCCGCGCTCATCTCCCTGACCGGCCGGCTGGGCTTCGTCATCGCGTACGACCTCGTCACCTTCGGCCTCTTCCTCCTGATCTGGCTCCGGGCCAGAGAGCTGGGCCCGGCCCACGGCCTCACCCTGGGGGTGGGGGTGCTGCTGGCGGGCATGGTCGCCTATCCGATCCTGGGACCCCGCTCCCAGATGCAGTCCTACCTGCTGGCGGCGCTGGTACTGCTGGTGGTGGACCGGCAGCTGCGACGCGGCGGCCAGGTCGCCTTCTGGCTGCCCCCGGTGTTCCTGATCTGGTCCAACCTCCACTCCGGCTTCATCCTGGGGCTGATCCTGCTGGTCGCCATCGTGGCGGTCGAGACCCTGGGCATCGTCCTGGGCCGGCGCTCCGCCGCGGAGCGGGTCCGGATCGGACGGTTGGCCCTCGCCACCGGGTGCTCGGCGGCCGCCTGTCTGATCAACCCCAACGGCGCCGCCATCGTCGCCTACCCCTTCCAGACCCAGTTCAACAGTGCCCAGCAGGCGCTGATCCAGGAGTGGCACAGCCCCGACTTCCACGTGGGGGTCCTGGTGCCGCTCCTCTTCTTCATCGTCAGCCTGGGCCTGCTGCTGCTGCGCTACCGCAGAGTCAGCCTGAGGGACGCGGTGGTCCTGACCCTCTGCCTCTTCCTCACCCTCCAGTCGGTGCGCAACAGCGTCTTCCTGGTGGCGGCAGGGACCCCCGTCTGGATCAACCTCGCGGAGCGGATGCGCCAGGGCCTGGCCCGGCGCTGGCATCCCCGGCTCCGGCTCCGCCAGCCCCCGCTGGTGGTCCTGCTTGAGCTGCTCGAGATGGGCTTCCTGCTGGCCTTCCTCACCGTGCAGGTGGATGCCGGCGGCAGCGCCCGGCTCGACTCCCCCACCTTCATCGGCTCGTTCCCGGTCTGTGCCTCCAGGTGGCTGGCAGCCGGCCCCCCCGGCCTGCGCATCTTCAACCAGTACGGTGACGGCGGCTTTCTCGCCTACAGCCTGCCCCGGGACAAGGTCTACATCTTCGGCGACGCCGCCCTCATGGGCGAGCCCCTCCTCTACCGCTACGCCTCGATCATCGACCTCAGCCCCACGTGGCTCACCCGGCTCGACGCCAGCCCCTCGCAGCTGGTGCTCTTCGAGCGCGGCACCGCCTTCCCCGACGCCCTCCAGCAGGAGCCCAACTGGAAGGTCGTGTACCGGGACCGGCGGGTCGAGGTCTTCGAGCGCACCAGCCTCCTCGGCTCGCTGCGGCTTCCCCCCAACCCCAGCGCCCGGAGCTGGCACCAGCTGGGTGTGTCGGCCTGCGCCGGCCAGACTCAGACCCTCCCCTAGGCCGAGGTTCGGGAGACAGCTGAACTCAGCACGACTTGGGGGGAACCGCGCCGGTTCTGACTACGTTGCCCCAGAGCATCGTCAGCATGCTGCCGTGGGCGCGGGCTTTGCCACTTCTTCTGACTACATTCCAGACGATCGTGGAACTCGGATCGGGTTCACCCAGCGACCGAACTTCGGCCTAGGTCACGGGAGACCGGCCCGAGGGCGCTCTGAAAGGGGCCCTGGCAGCCTCCGGCGGGCAATGCCGCCACTTGGCCGCCGGGCCCCGGGGCAACCCGGGGTGGGCACTATCCCAGATCGCCCTCAGACCGTCTTGGGGCCGCCGGCCCCAGAGTGGATCGAACCTCCGGCCAGCCCCAGCTGGCACGACGCGACTGGATTGTCAGGGCCGGGCGGTTAGGGGCGGCTTAACGCCCGGTCCTGGGGATAGAGCCGCCACAGGGTCATCAGCAGCGTGATGAGGATGATCACGTGGAAGCTGGTGCACCAGAGGCAGATGACGCGCAGCTCGACCAGCTCGACGAACACCAGGTAGAGGACGGTGAGCATCCCCAGCCCGGCCCAGGCGGCATGGGCCTGACGCAGCCCGTAGTTGAAGGGCCGCCACAGCTGGGCCAGGGCCAGGGCCAGGCTGATCAGGAAGAAGCCGATCCCGGGGAGAGTGACGGGGATTGAGGTGCCGGGGACCAGCGAGTAGACGCTGCTCAGCACCTTGGCGCAGTCGATGGTCCCGCTGCTGCTGCAGGCCAGGGGCGTGTGGGCATAGTGCACCGAGGTCAGGTATCCGGCCACCCCCAGGCCCAACACCGCCAGGACCGCCAGGACGATGGCCCCGGGCTGGGCCGGCGCCGGAGTTCCCTCAGCGGTCGGCGGCCGGCCGCTGCCCTCGGCACCGAAGTCCGCCGGGAGCATCCGGCGGCGGCTCCGGGAGCCGCTCACTCGCTGGACTCCACCTTCTGGCGCAGCTTCTGGATCATCGCGCTATCGCAGACCTTGCCGGGTTTGTTGTCGGTCAGGATGCAGGTGGCGGCGGTGACGTAGTTGGCCCCGCCCAGGACCTCCTGGGCCACCTTCGACGTGGGATTCCGAAGGTCCTTGGCGACCTGCGACCAGTCCAGGCCCTGCAGAGGAAGCACCGATTTCGCCTCGCTGCCCACCGTGGCGATCCTCCCGGCGTAGTCCAGGAAGGGGTAGCCGCCGTTGCTGTCGATGCTGGTGAAGGCCGTGGCCACCGCCGGAGGCAGCGACTGCAGGGTCTTGTAGCTCTGTCCCTGGTCGGTGGAGACATTGCTCTGGAACTCGCGCCCCACGAAGGCCACATAGGGACTGGTGAAGTTGGCGCCGTGGGCGAAGCTGAAGGTGGCCAGGCTGGCTCCGACCACCGTCTCATAGACCGACGATCGGATGAGGTGCAGGTCGGACCAGGTGCCGAAGTGGCTCAGCCCGATGATCACAGACCAGCGCTCCAGGGCGCAGTAAGGGCAGTACTCGGCCCCCACATAGGCGATCTCGGGCAGGCCGCCCTGGCTGAGGGCGGCGGCCTTGTAGGAGGAGGGGATATTCAGGGGGCTGTTGCCGATCGAACCGCCCTTGACCGCCTCCAGGGTCTTGAGCGGGATGGTGGTGATCGACTTCACCAGGGAGGCGGGTGCCGCGAGCACCTGGGTGTCCTGCTGGAGGCCGGAATTGAGAGTCGACTCGGTGAGCAGGAGCACCACCACGAAGACGGCCACCACCCCCACCACCGCCGAGATCAACCCCCAGGGACGCTTCCCGGACCGGTCGTTGCGGCGGTGGCCGCGCCCCCGGGACCCGGCCTGCTGGCGGCCCCCACCGGGCTTGCCGGCCAACTTGTCGGACTGCATCTGGCGCCGGGCGGCCATCGACTTCTTGGACATGCTCTCCTGCTTGGACTGCGCAGCTGACCGGGATCTTAGATGGGCGAGCTTAGAGCCTCCTGGGAGCCAGGATCACGGTCGTCGGATCACGATACCGGATCGTCCACCCCTGGGCCAAAAGGAAGATGGCTGCGGGGGCGGAGCGTGGCAGCACCCCCAGCCCCACGTGCATCCGGCGGATGGTGCCGAGGGCCCCGGCGTTGAGGACCTTCAGCTCCCGACACTCCTGGAGCGGCACCCCAGCCAGCGGCAGCGGGTCGTCGACACAGACCAGGCGCGCTGAGGACGGGAGCCGGGCGGCCAGGTAGTCACCGAAGCCGGGGGTGGTCAGCCAGGACCCCGCGCCGGGGTGAGCCCTGAGCCAGGAGACTGCCCTCACCGGCAGCTGCGCCGCGGTTTGGCCGCCGGGCCCTCCCCGGTCCACTAGGCCGGCCCCGTTGGCGGCGAGCAGCGCCAGCACCAGGATGATCGGAACCGCCACCGCCGCGGCCCACCCCGAGCGCCCGCGGCCGGCACCCTCCCCGGGCGGCAGATCCGGGAGGAGGAGCGGGAGTGAGAGGTACCAGCCGCTCTCCACGGCCGCCACCACCAGAAACCAGGCCAGGTAGTTCGACCAGAGCAGCGCCAGCACCACGGTGACCAGTCCCAGATAGCCGTCGGCGCGCCGTATCTGCCGGCCAGCCAGCCAGTAGCCGACCAGTAGGAGCAGCCCGGCCAGCTCCGCCACCCGCGCACTCCAGGGGTGGAAGTCGATGCTGGACCAGGCGGCCAGCAGCGGGTACTCCCCCCGCATCCCCAGGCTCAGCGGCAGGTCGGCGATGATCCCCGGGCCCCGGGGGTTCAGTAGCAGTGCCACCGCGGTGGCCGGGATTAGCCACAGCGGGGGCGCCGGCGGTCCGCCGGGCCGGGCCGTCTCCCGGTTGGCGAAGACCAGCCACCCCCAGATCACCAGCACCGCCAGGCAGGCGTCCGCCTGCAGGTTGGCCCAGAGGACCACCAGCGCCACCAGGGCGAGCGGGCCCCACCGCGCCCCCCGGCGCAGCTCGGCCCCGACCAGCAAGAGCGCCACCGCCAGGAGGGCGAGGACCTCCCGGGGAAGGTCGGTGAGGATCGGCGCCAGCGCCGCCAGGGCCAGCCCGCCCGCCACCACCACCGCCAGGGGGTGGGCCCGGCCCCCGCGCCGGATCGAGAGCACGAGGCCAAGCCCGAGGAGGGCGCCGGCCAGTCCACCGGAGAGCTCCAGGCCGGCCAGCCCGCCACTCCGATACACCGCGGCCAGGATCACGTCGGCCAACCAGGCCCGCAGGTCGAGGGACGCTTTGGGCTGGGCCAGGTAGGCGGCGGTCCCGCCCAGGCCGTGCCGGAGGATCAGTTCGCCGTTGGCTAGGTTCCAGAACTCTGCCCCCGAGGTAGCCGGGTGCAGTCCCGCTGCTGCTCCTCCCAGGATCAGAACGGTGCCCGCCGCCAGCCACCAGCCCCGCCCCGACGTGGCCCTGGCCAGCTCCCGGCTCCACCTGGTGGCACGCTGGGCGAGGCCCTTCCGGAGTTGGGCTACCGGCTCGCCCTCAGCCAGGCCCCGGTTCAGCGGGTCACCCGGCCGGCCTGGCCCCTTCCCAGCCGGCGGCGCAGCCCCACCAGGTCGGTGAGCATCCGCCCCCCGTCCCGCAGTGAGCTGACGGTGGTCCCGCCCACGTTGCGCCAGACCACCGGGACCTCGGCGACCCGGATGCCCTGCAGCCGGGCCCGGAGCAGCACCTCGGCGTCGAAGCCGAAACCCGGGGTCTCCAGGGAGGTGAAGCAGACGGTCGCGGCCTCCTCGGTGAACAACTTGAAGCCGCACTGGCTGTCCTTGATCCCAGGAAGCACCAGCCGCTGCAGTACCTGGTTGTAGGTCTTGCCCATGAGCTCGCGGTGGAGCGGCTGATGCCGCTCCACCTGAGACTGCGGCAGCGCTCTCGACCCGATTGCCACCCCGGCGCCCGCGTCCAGCTCCCGCTCCAACTTGGCCATCTCGGAGAGGGGCGTGGAGAGGTCGGCGTCACTGAAGAGCCGGCGCCGACCGGTGGCGGCCAGCATCCCGGACCGGACCGCCGAGCCCTTGCCCTGGTTGCGCTCGAAGGAGATCAGCCGGAGCTGGGGCCAGCTGGCCTGCGCCTTCTCCACCAGCAGGCGGGTCCGATCCCGGCTCCCGTCGTCGACCACCACCACCTCGTAGGGCAGCCGGGTCCCATCGAGGAAGCCACGGATCAGCCGCAGCGACGGCGGGAGCCGCTCCTCCTCGTTGTAGGCGGGAACCACCAGGCTGAACGCGACCGGCTCCAGGCTCATCCGGCACGCCCCCCGCGCCTAGCTCTGACCACCTCCCAGAAGAAGGTCGACCCGCGCAGCATCCGCGGCAGCCGCCAGGGCTGGCGGGCCAGGCGGAACGACCACTCCAGCCCGGCCTGGCGCAGCAGCGCGGGAGCCCTCGGGACCCGGCCGGCGAGGTAGTCGAGGGTGCCGCCCACCCCGATGGCCACCCTGGCCCCGGTCTTCTCCAGGTACCGCGCCAGCCAAAGGTCCTGCTGGGGCACGCCGAAGGCCACGGCCAGTACCACCGCACCGGAACCCCTCACCCGCTCGCAGATCGCGGCCGCCTCGTCGTCCGCGGGTGAGCCGCTCCAGGCCCCACCCAGCTCCAGCCCGGGATGTGACCTGAGCAGGGCCCGGCCGGCAGCCTCGGCGACTCCCGGGCTGGCACCGAGCAGGAAGATGGGGCACCGGTGCTGCCTGGCCAGTTCGGCCAGGTCCTGGAGGAAGTCGGCGCCCGCGATCCGCTCCGGGACGGGGGCCCCCAGCCTCCGGCTGGCCCAGACCACCCCGGCGCCATCCGGGAGAACCAGCCCGGCGCGCCGGATCGCCTCGGCCAGCTCGGGCTGGCGGCGCGCCTGCATCACCATCTCCGGGTTGAGGGTCACCACCTGCAGCGGGGGCCGCTCGCCCCGGATCGCCACCTCGCATCTCCCGAGCGCCTGCTCCCGGGAGCACCGGTCCAGCGGAACCCCCAGCAGCTCGAGCCGGGGGGCGCCCGTGGCAGCCGCACCGGTCAGGGGGGACGTGGAGGAGACGCCGGCCCGGGGCACCGGCCGAGTATATGGGGGGCCGGCTCAGACCTTGACGCCGCGGCCGACCCGTTACAGCGGGTCCGGCGCCAGGCTCATTCCCGGTGGCGGCGCTGGTCCCGCTGCGCCGCCTGCAGCCGCTGGGTCGCTATGTCGAGCCGGCGCCGCCGGGCCGCGAGTTCCTCCGGCTCCGGGCCGGGCGGGCGGGAGATCGCCTCAGCGGCGGCCTTCCGCTCCTCCTCGGCGGCGGCGGGGTCGAGCTCGGAGCTCAGGGTGGCCGCCTCCGCCAGGATCGAGACCCGGTTGGGCAGCACCTCGAGGTATCCCCCCTCCAGAAAGTAGAAATGCTCCTCCGTTCCCTGCCGCAGCATCACCTCCCCGGGCTTGAGCCAGGTCAGCAGCGGTGCATGCCCGGGGAGGACACCCAGCTCACCACTCGCGCCCTGGGCCACGATGAAGTCGCAGTCACCCTCGAAGAGCCGCTGCCGCGACGCGTAGAGCCGGGTGGGAACTGGCACGTCAGCCGGCCTTTGCTCCCTTCTTGGCGACGCCCTCGTCTGCCGCAGAGTCCTC
>PLTL01000224.1:0-199 GCA_003164475.1 Candidatus Dormiibacterota bacterium
CCGACATTGCCGGGATTGATGCGGTATTTGTCGAGCGCCTCGGCGCAGGCCGGATAATCCGTCAGCAGCTTGTGGCCGATGTAGTGGAAATCGCCGATCAGCGGCGTGGTGATGCCGCGCTTGCGCAGGCCGTCGCGGATATGCGGCACGGCGGCGGCGGCTTCCTCGCGATCGACCGTGATGCGCACCAGCTCGGAGC
>PLTL01000224.1:225-12178 GCA_003164475.1 Candidatus Dormiibacterota bacterium
TGATGCCGGGCGCTGGGGCCGGCGATGTCGTTCCGCGGGAGTTTTTCGGGCTTGTTCATGGGGTCTCGAATATCAGGTTTTGGTGACATTCAGCAATGGATCCGTGGCGACGGGGCCGGCCGGACCGGGCCGGTAAACCGGCGATCACCAGCAGGGCGGCGGCCCCGAAGGCCAGCGCGCGACCGCTCTCCCGCTGCCGGGCCAGAACCGCCGGTTCCTCCACCACCAGGCCATCGCCCCTGGCCCAGGCCGCAACGTGGTCCGGGGATAGCTCGACCCCGAACCGGCGGGCGGCCACCTCGGGTCAGGCTCCCGGACTGGACTCGGGGGAGTGGCGACGAAGGATGGCGCCCAGTCCTGCCAGCTTCCCGACCAGGTCCTCATAGCCACGGTCGAGGTGATGCACGTTGGTGAGCCAGGTGGTGCCGGTCGCGCAGAGCCCCCCGATCACCAGCGCCGCGCCCGAGCGGATGTCGCTGATGCTGAGCTCGGCGCCGTGGAGCGGGGCCCCGCCCCGGATCATGGCGCTGCGACCCTTCACGATGATCTCGGCCCCCAGCTGGCGCAGCTGCTCCACGTGCTGGAAGCGGTTCTCGAAGAGTGACTCGGAGACTACGCTGAGCCCATTCGCCTGGGTCATCAGGGCCACGTACTGGGGCTGGAGGTCGGTGGCGAACCCGGGGTGGGGCCAGGTCGACATGTCCACCGGCAGCAACGCCCGGGGGCGGGAGATCCGCAGCCAGGTGCCCCCCTCCTCCACCTCGCAGTTGGCCCGGAGCAGCTTGGTGATCACCTGGCCCAGGTCGCTGCACACCATCTGGTCGATCAGGACGTCCCCCCCGGTGGCGGCGACCGCCATGGCGAAGGTGCCGGCCTCGATGTAGTCAGCCCTGACCTGGTACTCGCAGGGGTGGAGCCTGGGGACGCCCTCGATCACGATCCGGTCGCCCCCCGCTCCGGAGATCCTCGCGCCCATCGCCCGCAGACACAGCGCCAGGTCCGCCACGTGGGGCTCCCGCGCGGCATTGGATATGACCGTGATCCCCTCGGCCCGGGCCGCGGCCATCATGAGGTTCTCCGTCCCGGTCACGGTCGGCATGTCCAGCTGGACGTGGGCGCCGCGGAGACGGTCGGCGGAGGCCCTGATCCCGAACTCGTCCTCCACCACCGTGGCGCCCATGGCCCGGAGACCGTCCAGGTGCTGCTCCACCCGGCGCAGCCCGATGTCGTCCCCCCCGGGGAGCGGCAGCGAGGCCTCGCCACGGGAGGCCACCAAAGGGCCCAGCAGCAGCAGTGAGGCCCGCATCCTCCGGCCCAACTCGCTGTCCGGCTCGGTCCGGGTGACGCCGCGAGGGTCGATCTCCACCCCGCCGTCGCAGCGATCGACCCGGGCTCCCAGGCTGCGGAGCAGCCGACACATGGTCTCCACGTCCTCGATGGCAGGGACGTTGCTGAGCCGCAGCGGGCCGTCGGCGAGGAGCGCGGCCGTCATCTGGGGCAGCGCCGAGTTCTTGCTGCCGCTCACCGTCACCCGGCCCTGGAGCCGGGACCGGCCCACGATCTCGAGCCGGTCCCCCGAGCCCCGCGGCATGACCTCAGCCACGGGGGCGGTCCAGCTGGGCGGGGTCGGGATCGGCGCTGGGCTCCGGCGCAGAGGCACCACGATGCCAGACCCGCCAGAGCAACAGCCCGAGGGCCAGCACCAATAATCCCAGGGCCACGGCCAGGATCTTACGGTGCCCGAAGAGGGCCAGGCCCAGGCAACCCAGGATCGCCGTCACCAGGTAGAAGGTGACCGCGGTCTCCCGCTGGGTGAGCCCCAGGGCCAGCAGGCGGTGATGGAGGTGGCGGGCATCGGCGTGGGCGAATCCCACCCCCTGGCGGCGGCGGCGCCAGATCGCGAACGCGGTGTCGCCGATGGGGAGGGCGAGCGCCAGCACTGGCACGAAGAGGGCCAGCGCCACCGTCACCTTGGCCACCCCCAAGACGGTGACGATCCCCACCAGCATCCCCAGGAGGTGGCTGCCGGAGTCGCCCATGAAGATCTTCGCCGGGGCGAAGTTGAAGAGCAGGAAGCCCAGGCAGCAGCCGACCATGGCGGCCGAGAGCAGGATCACCCCCCCCTGGCGTGGTTCCACCCCGAGCCGGTTGACCGCGGCCAGGTAGAGGACCCCGCCCACGATCGCCACTACCCCAGCCGCCAGGCCGTCCACGCCGTCCAGGAGGTTGATCGAGTTCTGCATTCCCATCAGCCAGATGATCGTGATGGGAATGGCGGCCCAGGCCAGGTGAATGGCCAGGCCCGGCAGGCTGATGGAGTTGATGGTGATCGCGAAGGCCCCCGCCACCAGCAGCGAGCAGACCGCCTGGATCACCAGCTTGGTCCAGAAGGGCAGCCCCAGGATGTCGTCGACGGCCAGCAGTCCGGTGACGGCCAGCAGCGCCACCACGATCTGGAGCCAGTCCTGGACCCCCCGGCCGAAGGCCAGCATGGCCGCCAGGAAACCGGCCATGATCGCCAGCCCCCCCAGCCTGCCGGTGCGCTGGGAGTGGATGTGCCGGCCCCCGGGCTCGGCCACCGCCCCCAGCCGGAAGCTGCACCAACGAGCCAGGGGGACGGTGACTACGGTCACCACCGCCGCCACCAGCAGGATGGGAAGGGCGCTGAGGTACGGGTCGCTGGCGGTGGGCACGCTGCCTTCCCCCTAGACGTACGGAAGCGGAAAGGCCTCACACAGGACCCTGGCCCGGGCCGCCACCTCGCGCTCCACCTGCTCGTCGCCGAGGTTGTGGATGGTCCGCGAGATCAGCGCGGCGATCTCGTCCATCTGCTCCAGCCCCATACCCCGGGTGGTGACCGCCGGGGTCCCCAGTCGGATCCCGCTGGGGTTGAACTTGCTGGCCTCGTCGAAGGGGATCGAGTTGCGGTTCACCGTGATGTGGGCCCGGTCGAAGACATCCTGGACCTTGCGGCCGGTCAGGCCGAGGGGACGCAGGTCGATCAGCATCAGATGGGTGTCGGTGCCGCCACTCACCAGGCGCAGGCCCGCCCCGAGCAACCCCTCCGAGAGCCGCGTGGCGTTGGCCACCACCCGCTGGGCGTAGTCGCGCATCTCGGGCTGGCTCCAGGCGTGCAGGGCCACCGCCTTGCCGGCGATGGCGTGCATCAGCGGCCCACCCTGCACCCCGGGGAAGACCGCCTTGTCGATCGCCTTGGCGTGCTCCTCCGGACACAGCACCATCCCCCCCCAGGGGCCGCGCAGGGTCTTGTGGGTGGTCAGGGTGACGACGTCCGCGAAGGGCACTGGGCTGGGGTGAGCACCCCCGGCAACCAGACCGGCGAAGTGGGCCATGTCCACCATCAGGACCGCGTCCACCTCATGGGCGATCTCGGCCAGCTTGGGAAAGTCGAAGGTCCGGGGGTAGGCGCTGGCACCGGCCACCAGGACCTTGGGCCGAACCTCCTGGGCCCGGCGGCGGACCTGGTCGTAGTTGAGCTGCTCGGTCTCCGGGTCCACTCCGTAGAACTCGGCGTGGTAGACGATGCCACTGAAGCTCACCGGGGAACCGTGGCTGAGGTGCCCGCCGTGGCTGAGGTCCAGGCCCAAGATGGTGTCCCCGGGCTGGCAGAAGGCCATGTACGCCGCCATGTTGGCCGAGCTTCCGCAGTGGGGCTGCACGTTGGCGTGTTCGGCCCCGAAGAGCGCGCAGGCCCGCCGCTGGGCCAGCAACTCCACCTGGTCCACGAACTCGCAGCCTCCGTAGTAGCGCTTGCCCGGGGTCCCCTCGGCGTACTTGTTGGTGAGCCAGGATCCCACCGCAGCCAGCACCGCAGGGCTGGCGACGTTCTCGGACGGGATCAGCTCAAGCGTGTACTGCTGCCGATCCAGCTCCGATTCCATGATCGAGGCCAGCTCCGGGTCGGCCTGGTTCAGGATGCTGAGGCGCTGCTCTGCGATCGCCAACTCAGTCCCTCCGACTTGCTGAACGGCGTGAGGCCAGGGGGACCCCCAGCTCGATGGCGCTGAGCGCGCCTTCACGGATTAGGACCGGTGGGTCCCGAGTGAGATCGAGTATAGATGAGGGCCGACGCCCCGCCGGGACGGGGTGCCCGTCCGCAATCGCCCCGATGAGCTCTGGCAAATGTGCCAGGGCGGCGGCGGCGTCGTCAGCCGGCGGCTGCCCGTGGCGGTTGGCGCTGGTGGTGGCCAGGGGACCAGTGAGCTCCAACAGTTGCAGAGCGATGGGATGGGCGGGAAGGCGCACCCCGACCGTCCCACCACCACCGAGCACCCGTCCCGGCCGCTTCGCGGCCACGATCAGGGTCAGGGGCCCCGGCCAGAACCGGCGCGCCAGCTCGGCCGCGGCCGGTGAGGGAACCGCGTAGGCTGCCAGCTGCTCCCAGCCGGCGGCCATCAGGACCAACGGCTGGGTAGCCGGCCGGCCCTTGATCCGGCACAGGCTGGCGACGGCCGCGGGGAGGGTGGCGGAGCAGGCGATCCCGAACACCGTGTCGGTGGGAAAGCCGATCACGGCACCTGTACCTATCGCCGCCGCCGCGGCCTCGATCCCCCCGCGGTCGCCGGCCCAGAGCCTCCCGCTCAACTGAGACGAGCCTCCACGACCCGATCCTTCCCCGACAGGTCCCGGTGGGTCCGAAGTGTGCAGCCGGGCCAGGCCTGAAGGCACATGGCCGCCACCGCGGCGGCCCTTCGGGGATCCACCTCCAGCAGGACGGTGGTCCCAGGCGCCGCCAGCTCGGACAGGGCGGGGATCAGCTCCCGGTACGCGGTCAGCCCGTCGGGCCCGCCGGCGAGCGCCAGAGCGGGCTCGAAATCGCGCACCCCGCGATCTGAATCCCTCAGCTCGCCGTCGGTGAGGTAGGGGGGGTTGCTGACGATCAGGTCGTACGGTCCGCGTCCCCGCAGAGCGTCGCGCCACGAGCCCTGGACCGCGGTGAAGCGGTCGGAGACGCCCAGCCGCCGGGCGTTGTCCCGGGCCACCTCCACCGCCACCTCCGCCAGGTCCACCGCCTCCACCCGGACTGACGGTGCCAACGAGGCCAGCGCGACCCCCAGGGCGCCGCTGCCGGTGCCGAGATCAGCGCAGGAGCTCGGTCTTTGGTCCTCCTCTAAACGTCGCAGCCCGATCTCGACCAGGAGCTCACTCTCCGGGCGCGGTATCAGCACCCCTGGCCGCACCGCGAGGGCGAGACCATAGAACTCCCGCTCCCCGACCAGGTAGGCGATCGGGGTGCCTCGGGAGCGGCGCTTGAGCAGGGAGCGCGCGAGATCGATCTCGGGCTCATCGAGCGGGCGGTCGAACTGCAGGTAGAGATCGATCCGCCCGAGGCCCAGGGCATGAGCCAGGAGCAGCTCCGCCTCCAGCCGGGGGCTGTTCGATCGGCTCCGACCCAGGTACTCGGTGGACCGGCGCAGAACCTGCAGCACCGTCAGGCACGCGAACTCCCGGCCTTCTGGCATCCCCGCCCTTCCTGCTCCAGCCGACCCCTGAAAGATCTTGTTACTATGGCGTCACAGTATTCACGGAGGCGAAGTCGCGGCCCCTGGGTACGATAACACCCACATCATGGAAGCGACCGCTGTGATTTCCCCATCGTGGCATGCGCACGCTCTGGCCGCGGATGGACCCTCTGAGTGTGCCCGGCGGACGCCGGTCGCTCCTGCACGCCTCCCACCGTCAGGGAGGTCCCCGGCCCGGTTGGCGCAGCCGCGTCGCGGGCAGGGAGGCGTCCGCATCAGCGCACCCGGCATGTTGCCGGCCGACCCACGCTTCCGTTCTTCCTTCCTGGATCCCGATTCTCGATCGGGCCACCCGGGGGCCGCCTCGCTTGTGGCAGTCCCGAAAGGAAGCTCGATCCGCGGGGTGGCCGCAGGGCGATGCGGGGAGCGCTCCCGGTGAGGCTTCGCGCCAGCGCCACCGACACCAGACTTCGGGGCCAGTCGATGGTGGAGTTCGCGATCGTGGCCCCGCTGTTCTTCTTCATCTTCTTCTCGGTCATCAACGGCGGCATACTCCTGTTCTCGCGGAACGCCATCCAGCATGCGACGGACGTGGGCGCGGCGGAGATCGCCGCTGAGGGGGACACCCCGGCCAATGCTGACCAAATAGCCCTTTCGGCGATGAGTCAGGCTGGCGTCAAGAACGCGATGCTCACCAAGGTAACTCTGGTCACAGTGACCAAGGAGGATCAGAGCACCAACTCCAACGGCGCCACCATCCTCACGCTGGACACGAGTGGCTGTGGTGGCCTGCCCTGCGAGAATACCTACACCTTGGTCGCCGGGACCTGGACAGCAGGGCTAGCCAACTGGCCACCTGCTGATCGGTCGGTCAACCAAACCAACGGGGTTGGCGGGAAACCTGACTTCGCTCGCCTCCAAGTCACTTACACCTTCACCACCATAGGCGGGTTCACCCACTTCAACCTCACCTCGACCGTCGTCTTCCGCCTGGAGCCGCAGAGCCTATGAGACGGCAACGCCAGCGGGGCCAGGCGATCATCGAGCTGGCGATCCTATTCCCCTTCCTCCTGCTCGTCTTCATGGGATCCTGGACGGCGGCCGCGCTGATCGCCAACAACGACACCGCCGCTCAGGTGAGCGGATATGGGGCTCGCGTCGCGGCTGAGATCGGCAACGGCTGCTCCCTCGTCGGCGGCACAGTGAGCTGCACCAAAGCGGTGGGCTCCTGCCAGCAGACCGCGATCGACCCCTGCGCCGTCGATCAGGCGGTCATCAGCGCCATGACTCCAGCCTTGAACTCACAGTTGTCGAATTCGTCGGTCAATTACATCTACATCTATCAGCCAGGTGCCTGCCTGCCCTCGGGCGGTGTTCTGCCGCCATTGTCATCCTGCACGGTGACCGACGGGAACCTCGCCGGCGCGACGCTGAAGGACCAGTACCAGTACTGTGCATCCACTTCGCAGTGGGTGCTCACCAACCCCGTCTCGGGCACGACCACCCTCTGCGCCAGCCTGGGCCTGCAGGTCGGCGGCGTCGCCCCGTACACCCTCGACCTGCGCACGCAGACGGTCGCTGATGAGCAGGCCATCGGAGTTGCCCTGAAGTTCACGTTCACCTCCCCCGCCCCCGTTCTGTCGTACTTCAGCCAGACGGACACCACCTACACGGCCATAACCCTTCCACCGCAAGGATCTTGAGGATGCAGATGAGACCCGCCCCAAAGCGCCCTTGGCAGCAGACCCAGAAGGGTCAGGTCATGATCATCTTCGCGCTCTCAGCGATAGTGCTCTTTGCCCTGATGGGCCTGGCCGTGGATGCCGGTATCTCGTATCTCCACAGCGATCAGCAGGAGCGAGCCGCCGAGGCCGCCGCCCTCTCGGGCGTCACCTACCTGCCCGGCGACTTTACCGACGCGCAACGTGAAGCACTGCTCACAGCCCAGCGCAACGGCTACACCAACACCTCCGGTGGTCCACCCACCTCAGCCGTCACGGTCACGGTCTGGCAGCCAGCCTCCACCACCAATGAACTGGAGGTTTCCATCACAGCCCCGGCCCCAGTGTACTTCCTGGATCTGGTGGGATTCCGTCAGCACGAGGTGACGTCGTACGCCGTGGCCGAGTACCTCCCCCCCATTCAGATGGGCCAGCCGGGGAACACGTTGGGGACCACCGAGCCCAACGTCGGCACCGCAGGCTACTACTTCCTACGCACCGAAGGATATGGTAACCCGCGCTCAGAGGGGGACGCCTTCACGCCCAGCCCGACGGAGAGCAGCACCAACTGCAATGGCGTCTGCACGGCATCACCGGCCGACGTGCACCAGATCAGCTGCATCGCGGGCGACGACACCTGTTCCGGCGATCATGCAGGGCTGGAGGCCAATGACACGGGAGGCTACAACTACCTCATCTACGTCCCCGCCGGAACCGCGGCGGACGTTCAGGTCTACAATCCCAGCTTCGATCCGGGGACCGACAGTAACGGTGACATCGACAGCTATCACGACGACGACAGTAGCTTCCCCACGCTCGCAGCGGGCGTCGAGCCCCCGGCCACCGACTATGCGTCCATGGGATTCACCCTCTATGCAGTGCCGGCGCTCAACAACCGCTCCGCCGACATCCCCCTGAAGCAGGACATCTTCTGCCCCTTCAACGCCTTCGGGCTGGAGCCCGGCAACTCCTACACCTACTACAAGAACTGCAACAGCCCCTCTGCCGCGGTTCCGTCGGGGGTCACCAGCGTGACGGGGATCACCCCCACCGTGTTCCACAGCTGGGTGTCCCTGCTCTCGTATGACCCGGTGGCTGGGTCCGGCTCCAGCAACCAGACCAAGGATGACGCCGCGTTGTTCAACCCCTCGTATAACAACCTCGGCAGCGAGAGCAGCTACCTGACCAATGTCAGCGGGACCGAGTACCTATCCGGGGGGTCCGCCGGCCAGTATTTCCGGCTCCGGGTCGACACCTTGGCGTGGAACGGGAGTCCGATCAACACCAGCAATTCAGCGCCCAGCCCCACGGTCGACAGCGCCACCTTGCCAGACAGTTACCCGCTCGCGCACAATGCCTACGCCCTGCAGGTCGTCGTCCCAGGCACCGGGAGTTGCGCCGGGTGCACTGTCTCGGCGATGGCCGACCTGTGCATCTACACGCCACTCCAGAATGGATCCTACTTTCAGGTCCCCCTCTTCGATCTGCCCAGTGAGTATGCCGGCAAGCTCATCGCGGTGCGGGTGTTCGACCCCGGTGATGTCGGGAACGGTGCGGCCTACTTGGGCATTATCGAGCCCACCTACACTGCGGGATCGACCACCTACCCGACCGGGTTCGCCACCTTGGCCACAGGTTCCGACGGATCACCGGCTGTGTACAACATTGGCAACAGCCTGGGAGCGGGCGGCTTGAGTGCGATCACGCCCTACGACGGGACAAGCCCGGGCTACACCTTCCAAAGCACCTCCGCAGTCGTGCAGACGGCCGGGTCGGACGGCGGCTCACTCTACAATGGTCAGTGGGTCCAGTTCGACATTCAGGTGCCGAAAGACTACAACGCCACTGGCTCCGGCGCCTACTGGAGCCTTTTCTACCAAGTGGCTCCTGGTACGACCGCTGGTGACACCATCACGGTTCAGGTGCAGTACCTGGGCAGCCCGGTCCACCTTCTGCCCAATTCTTAATCGTCTCCGGGCGGGTACAGGCAGCCTGAGCTCCCCGGGCCGGGTGCGGGGCGCGATTGCCTGAAGGGTCCCGGAGCCAAGGGGCCGGCGGCGCCTGCGAGCCAACGTCCGCAGGTCCCCGGGGCACCGGCGCGGTGCCGGGCCAGCCGACGGATGGCGCCCTCCGCGGCGCGACGCGAGTGAACGCATCTCCGCAGGCCAAGCTCTGCCGAGCGCTGGCTCCGCCTGCCCACCGCGCTCCGCACCGACCGCACCGGTTCAGCCCGTGGGCGAGCGCCGGCCGGGGTAGAACCACACCGCAGCTCCCGCGATCGTCTTGGGAGAACGTCCCAACAGGCTCTTCAGGGTGCTCACGTCGAAGTCGAACCCGTGGCGCCGGGTGACCACGATGGCGGCGACGTGCCAGCGGCGAAGCTGGCCCAGGAGCGCACCGGAGCGCGGTCGGGTCGTCACCGCTTGGTTGAGCGTCAGCTGGCTGACCACCTTCTCCAGCGGCGAGGGGGTGTTGAGGTCGGTGCTCACCCCGCCCGGACCGGCGTGGAGCAGGTAGCCGAATGGCTGGGCGAAGCGGAAGCCGGACTCCGCCTGCCAGTACATGGTCAGCCCGTGATTGCCGCGGGTGCTCCAGGGGATGCTGACGACCACCGAGCCGGCCGGAAGGGCCCGCAGCTGGCGCGATGAGAAGACCTGGGGCAGATACATGGCAAAGCCCGCATAACCCTGGATGATTCCCAGGCTGGGCAGGAGAGGCAGGAAGACCAAGCCCACGACGGCGATCCTCGCCGCGGGCCTCAGTGCTCCGACCAGATGGTCCCAGCCGGCCGCGAGCAGGCAGGCCACCCCGGCCACGACGAACACCGTCATCCGGCTGGGCACCGCCTTGGCGTAGAGGGGCAGCCGGCCGATCAGCAGCCACGGCAGCGGCAGGTCGATCCTCGTCCCCGCCACGTGGAGCCACGGACCGAGCGCCAGCAGGGCCGCCAGACCGGCGCAGGCGATCCCGAAGCCCGCCAGCGGTTGCGAGCGACGCCTCAGACCGACCCAGACCGCCAGCACCACCAGGGGAAGTCCCAGGTAAGCGTCGGTCTCCAGGAAGATCCCGGAGAAGTGCTGGCTGATGGCGCCGACCGCACCCGGGGACACCAGCTGGGCGTACCCGGGCACGATGAATGCGAGCAGGTCCACCACGTCTGCGGTCGGGGACACCACGGTCGGTCGGGACAGTGCCACCGCGCCCGAAAGCTGCATGACCAGGGGGAAGGCCATCAGCGCCACCGCCAGCAGGACGGCTGAGGCGACCACGGGGAGGGTGTCGCGGAGCCAGCCGAGATCCCGCAGACGGCCGCGGAGGAAGTGGACGACCAGGAGCAGCACCACCATCAGCAGCGAGGTGGCCAGCAACTCCTTGCTGGCCCAGTACTGGAGCACCAGCCAGCCGCCCCCGGCAAGGCCCCAGCGCACCCGGTGCTCACACCTGCGCACGGCCTCAATGGCCCGCTGGCCCACCCACCATCCCAGGGGCAGGGTGGCAGTGGTCACCCACGTCAGGTGCCCCGCCGCCAGCTCGGACTGGGCGAAGGGACTGAAGCCGAACAGCAGGCCCCCCAGCCAGGCGGCTGACGCGTGCCGCACCCACGGCCGCAGCTGCCAGGCCATGGCGGCGGCCGCCGCCGCCATCAGAACCGTGTAGACCACGCCCATGGCCACCGCTCCCCCGACCACCTGGATCAGGGGCCATGCCAGCAGCGCCAACGGCAGGTCCGCGTTGTTCCAGAGCAGGTTGACCTGCTGAGGAGAGGTGGCCAGGCTGGTCACGAAGGGATTCAGCCCGTGGGTGATGGCGAAGGGGAACCACTCGAAGAACCACAGGTGCATGGCGCTGTCGGCGCCGTAGCCGAGCAGGCGGGGCTGACCCGAAAGCCAGAGCGGCAGCATGAGCAGCAGGCTCAGGACCAGGAAGCTGGCGGGCATCAGCAGCTGCCATCGGCGACCGGCGCTGGGGGTGGGACTGTCGGGAGCGCCAGACCCTGGGGCCTCTCGATCTGGGGAGCTGGTGGCGGCGGGCAAGCTACGCGACAGTCGTCAGCCGACCAGGGCCGGTCACAGCAACCACGGGCTCATCGCAGCGCCGTGCCTTGGTCACAGAGGCCTACTCGGGCGCGGGCGCGCCTCCCCGTCCGCATCCGCTCCGTGGCTTCGCCACAGGCCGTCCGACCGTGGTAACACCCGCCGCTCCCTGAACTGCGCTGGGACTGGCTGGCCAAGCCTGCACGTCCGCTGATTGTATGGAGATGGAGCGAGCCCGACGTCACGGGGCAGTTGCGATCCGCCCACCGAGGCATGAAGGTCGCCGCTGCTCGCCGGCGGCGTGGCGACAGTGCCGGGAGGGGCGGAGGGCGCCGCCGGGGGAAGGCGGGAGACTCCGCACTCCATGAGCCTGAGGCGCCAGCGATCAGGGCCTGATGTCCGCGGGAGCGGTGACAGCGCCCAGCGTGGACGGTGCTGGGGCAGCGGGTGAGCAGTCCCGAGGGAAGGCCCTGGCTCTTCCGACTGCCCTGCCCGAACCCGAACCACCGTCAGGCTCACGGCGGCTCCCCTGGCGGTGATGGGCGCTGCCCAGCGAGCGACCGACCGAGGGATTCCCGCCGGGGCCGATCTGGCATGGGCTGAGGTCCTCCAACCTGAGCGCGCGTGCAGGAGGGCCGCGGCTGTGGTAGACAGGGTCCGATGAAGGTCGGAGTCGTCTTCCCCCAGACCGAGATCGGCGCCGAGGCGGTTTCGA
>PLTL01000224.1:12189-14836 GCA_003164475.1 Candidatus Dormiibacterota bacterium
TGGTGGCCAAGCAGGCCGCCGAGGTGGACATCCTCAGCCACGGCCGGCTCCGCCTCGGGATCGGCCTGGGCTGGAACCCGGTCGAGTACGAGGCGCTCGGCAAGCGGTTCTCGGACCGGGGGCGCCGGGTCGAGGAGCAGGTGGGGCTGCTGCGCCGGCTCTGGGTCGAGAGCAGCGTCTCCTACGACGGCCGCTACGAGCAGGTGACCGGCGCGGGGCTGGCTCCGCTCCCCCGGCAACGCCCGATCCCGATCTGGTTCGGCGCCCAGTCACCGCCGGCGCTGCGCCGCGCCGGGCGCCTGGCGGACGGCTGGTTCCCCCAGGCGGCCCCGGGGCCCCAACTGGAGCAGGCCCGGGCCCTGGTCGAGGAGGGCGCTCTGGAGGTGGGGCGGGACCCCGCCAGCCTGGGCCTGGAGGGTCGGGTCAGCTGGGACGGGGACGGTGCCGAAGCGATCCTGGATACCGCCGGGGCCTGGCGCGAGGCAGGGGCCACCCACCTCTCGATCAACACCATGGGGGCCGGGCTGAGGTCGGTGGAGGACCACCTCTCCGTCCTCGCCGCCACCGCCTCCGCGCTGGGACTGGGCCCGGTCTGAACGGCTCCGGCCCACCCCCCGCCTGAGCCTGCGCGATGCCCGAGCTCCCCGAGGTGGAGGCGCTGGCGCGGTTCCTGGACCTCCGCACCAGGGGCCGGAGGCTGGAGCGCATAGAGCTGGTCTCCTTCGCCGCCCTCAAAACGGTCACGCCCCCGTTGGCCGAGCTGCTGGGACGTCCGGCCCAAAGCTGGCGACGGCGCGGCAAGTACCTCTGCCTTGATCTGGACGGTCTCTGGCTGGTCGTCCACCTCGCCCGGAGCGGCTGGATCAGGTGGTACGACCGCCTGCCGGAGGCGAGGGCCCGTCCCAGCCGGGGCCCGCTGGCGCTGCGCGTGGGGCTGTCTCCGGCAGAATCACAGCCCGGCGGACCCGGCTTCGACCTCACCGAGGCCGGAACCGAGAAGCGGCTCTCAGTCTGGGTGGTCGGCGACCCGGCGGAGATCGGCGCGGTGGCGAACCTCGGCATCGACCCGCTTGACCCCGCCTTCGACAGCACCAGGCTGGGGCGACTCCTCGCCGGGGCGCCGGGCACGATCAAGGCCGCCCTCACCAACCAGGCTCTGCTGGCCGGGGTGGGCAATGCCTACTCGGATGAGGTCATCCATGCCGCCCGGCTCTCCCCCTTCAAGCCGGCTCGCAGCCTCTCCGGTGCCGACATCGCGGCGCTCCACGCGGCCCTGGTGGGACTCTTGGGCACCGCCGCGGAGCGGGCGGTCGGCCTCCCGGCGGGGCAGCTCAAGGACACCAAGCGAGCCGCCCTGCGGGTTCATGGGCGCGCCGGCTCCCCCTGCCCCGCCTGCGGCGACATCATCCGGGAGGTGGCCTTCGCCACCAGGTCGCTGCAGTACTGCCCCACCTGCCAGACGGGCGGCCGACCGCTGGCGGACCGCCGCCTCTCGCGGCTGCTCAAGTAGAGGCGCCGATGGCCCGAGCCCGGGTGGGCAGGTCCTCCGAGCTGGGTTACGTCCGCCCGGCTTCGCGCCGGCGGCCTCCTTGGGACCCTCGCCGAGGCAGGCCCGCCGCGCCGGCTGCGCCGGTCGCTCGCCTGGACTGCATCCGGCCTGGTTCCCCCCTCCCTGGCGCCGCCCGCCACTCCCGCGTACCTTGGTGGGAGCCGGGTGGGGTGGGTCCCGGGTAGCCCCACCCCGAGTGCGCAGATTGTGACCCCGCGCGGCAACGGGTTGAGCAGGAGGACCCGTGAAGGTTCGGTTCGGACTGGCGGAGCAGGTGCTGCACGGCGACGATCGGGCCCTGGTGGAGCCGGAGCTGGGACTCTTCGGGGTCCTCGACGGCCTCGGGGGCGTGGCCAGGAGTGACGAGGCGGCCCAGCTGGCCGCCACCGTCATCGCCAGGGTGTGCCGGGAGAGCTCCCTGCCACCACGGGAGGCGCTGGCTGCGGCCTGCGATCTCGCCAGCCAGGAGGTGATCGACCAGCGCCTGGGCTGCACCACCGCCACCCTGGTCTGGATCGTGGGCAGCCAAGCCCACTGGGCCTCGATCGGTGACTCCCGCCTCTACCACGTCGGCGCCGATGGGTTGCGCCAGGTCAGCCGGGACCAGGGCGAGGGCAATTGGGTCGACAACGCGATCGGCGCCGCGCCATCACCGCCCTACCTGTCCCTCACCCAGCAGCAGGGTACCCTGGCGCTGAGCCCGGGCGACAAGCTGGTGCTGGTCACCGACGGCATCACCGGCGACTTCCCACCGGACATCCTCGACCCGACCGAGATCACCGGCGCGCTGGCCGGGGTCGACCCCGAGGCGGCCGCCCAGGCGCTGGTCGAGATCGCCCGCAAGCACGACGATCGCACCGCTCTGGTGATCTGCCTCCGCTGAGCCGAGCCCGGGCCGTGGAAAACCGGCCGCCCCTCCGGCTCGCCTGCCGCCCGCCGGGAGTTCCCCGACGGGTGACGCTGTCACCGGCGCCCCGCCAAGCGGCAGACTCTCACCGTTGACGACCCGAGCCACGTCAAGGTGACGAATTGAAGCTTCGACGCACACTCCTCGGCCGCCCCCTCCGCTCGAGCGAGGCGGCCAAGGAGGAGATCAAC
>PLTL01000247.1:0-4933 GCA_003164475.1 Candidatus Dormiibacterota bacterium
GGATGGCGTCCGCGACCTGGAAGGTGGCGTTGACCATGATCGTTCCTGCGACGTTGGGAATGATGTGTCGGAACACCGTTCGGCGTCCGCTGCCTCCCATCACCTTCACCGCCTGGACGTATTCGCGGGTCCGCAGGCTGAGTGCCTCGCCGCGCACCAGACGGGCCGGTTCCAGCCAGGAGACGATGGCGATCACGATGATCAGGAGACCGACCGACGGCCGGAACATCGTCGCCAGGAGCAGCAGGAGGAAGAGCGGGGGAATGGCCATGACGGTGTCGACGACCCTCATCATCACGTCATCGATCAGGCCACCGGCGAAGCCGGCCACCGAACCCCAGAGGACCCCGATGCTGGTCGCCAGCACGGCGGCGGCCAGCCCTATCTCAAGTGAGGTCTGGCCCCCCAACATGAGTCGGCCCAGCAGGTCGTAACCGACGGTGTCGGTGCCGAGCACGTGTCTCGCACTGGGACCCTGGTTCTCGATCACGAGGTTGGTGCTCACCTGATTGGTGTGGTAGATCAGAGGCCCCACCCAGCTGAAGAGGATGAAGAAGACGACGACCCCGACTCCCAAGACCGCCAGCTTGTTCTCGGTGAAGACCGCCAGCGCGGTCTGCCAGGTGCTGCCGCTGCTGACGGCCTCTCCGCCCGCGGGGGTCCCTGGCTCGAACGAGGTGGGTTCGTGCAGGCGGACGCTCTCAATCATCCCCGAACCCCGTCGTCAGCAAGGGCAAACTCCAACTCATCGCCGGTCACGAGTACCGCACCCGCGGGTCGAGGACCGCATACAGGATGTCGGCCAGGAGCGAGCCCAAGACCACCATGACCCCGACGATCAGGACCGTCCCCAGCATGACGGGGAAGTCCTCCACCTCCATCGCCTGCCAGAACAGGTAGCCCATGCCGGGATAGTTGAACAGNNCAGGGCTTCCACGATGAGCGCACCGCTCAGGATCCAGGGCAGCGACAGCCCGACCAGCGTGGCAATTGGGACGAGCGCGTTGCGCACTACGTGCTTGACCAGAACCTGGAGATTGGGCACGCCCTTGGCGTGGGCGGTGCGGACATAGTCCTGGATAATGGTGTCCATCACGGCCGACCGCATGTATCGGCTGAATAGCGCGATCGTCACGAGACAGAGAGTGGCCACTGGCAGCACCATGTTCGAGACCTGCCCCCAGAGCGGCAAGGCGGGGTTGGGGCCGGTCGGGGGAAACAGGGGGAGCGTGATACTGAACACGATGATCAGGATCATGCCGAGAAAGAACGTTGGCATCGAGTAGAAGAGGAACGACACCCCGGTGAGGACGTAGTCGTCGACATGGTTGCGCCGGACCGCTTCGTATACCCCCAAGGGCACCGCCACCACCAGCGCCAGCACCGTCGCCGTTCCCGCCAGCGCCATGGTACGGGGCACGTTCTGCTCCAGCAGCGAGGTAACGGTCTGATTCTGCTTGTAGGAGAAACCAAGGTTGCCGTGCAACACCTGGACCACCCAGGCGATGTATTGGACGGGGAGCGGCTTGAGCAGGCCGTACTCGCGGTCGAAGGCGAGGATCTGCGGCTTGGTGGCTCGAGGACCGATCACGGCGCGCGCGGGCCCACCCGGGAGGAGGTGGAGAAGAACGAAGACGAGCAGTGACACGCCGAAGACCACGATGATCGCTTGGCCCACGCGCCGGATCAGATACGCCGTCATGCGCGCGACTCCTAAGTCAGCCCCGGTGCTGGCCCCGACCACGAGGCCGATCGCGCCGGAGGGCATCCGACGGCGTCACTCGATCGACGATGGACGGGGACTCTTGAGACGTCGGCGGCCCCGGCCGCGAGCCCGTGCACGGACCATGCCCTCCTGACATGGCCGGCAGTATATGTCTGGGGATGACCCGGTCAGGCGCGAGGGGCCGACGTCCTCCAGACCGGACGGTTGATGGCCTGCGCCCCCTTGACATGGCGGCGAGTATAATCTAGACTACGTCGGTTGTGGAAGCACGTTCCGTCTGGCGGAATTCCCAACCAGGGCATGGGAATCGCCCGAGCTCGGACCGCCGGGTTGGGGCGTTTGCTGCGAGGGCCAGGTGGCGTGGCGCAGCGGTCGAGCTCGTGAGTCGGTGCGCACTGCCTTCCCGGCTTGCGTGATGCCCGGCCTGGGTGTGGGTCATGCGGTCCCGGAGATCGGGGCAGCAGCTCGTCGGGCCGGCGGCGCTGGGGGAGAACGCCGGCTGCGGGCGCAGAGCCGCCCAGCGTCTGGCGCCGGGTACCCGGCCATGATTACGGCTGGCGCACCCAGTGACGATGTTCCCGTCGATCGGGCGCGCGCCCAGCGCCACCGCGACTTGGCATGGCCGCCATCCCCCCGGCCAGGTGGCTGAGGTCATGCCCATGCGCCCGAGCAGAGAGCCACGCGGCCGTAGTTCCCTCGTCGGTTGGCTGCTCGGCACCCTTCCTCGGCTCGGCCCCACGCCAGCCAATGACCGGTACAGTCCCTAGTGAGGAGGAGCCCCTTGACACTTCTGAAACTCGTCGCGGGCCCGACTTGGCGAAAGATGCTCATCGCTGCGCTGATCGTTGGCTTCATGGTGCCTCTCATGACGGAGGCCACCGCGGCTTCGGCCTCCTCCTCCGGAGGCATCGCAACCTTTGCCGAGCCGGCGGGTGCGCCGCCCAACTACATCTTTCCGATGCTGCCACCAGCGGTCTGCATCGTCGACAACCAGCAACAGTTTCAGTACCTCATGTACCGGCCGCTCTACTGGTACGGTGGGCAGGGGAACCTGAAACTCAATCCCAACCTGAGCCTTGCCGATCCGCCGGTGTACAACAGCACCGACACCACGGTCACCGTTCAGCTCAAGTCCTGGCGCTGGTCAGATGGGGTCCCCATCACCGCCAGCGACATCATCTTCTGGATGGACATGCTCGTCGCCAACAAGGATAACTGGTGCGCATACGTGCCGGGGGGGTTCCCCGACAACGTGACTTCGTACCAGGCCGTGGGCACCAACACCGTCGTCTTTCATCTCAACGCGTCATACAACCCAGATTGGTTCACCGCCAACGAGCTGACCCAGATCATCCCGGCTCCCCAACAGGCCTGGGATCGCACCTCCCTGTCCAAGCCGGTTGGTGACTACGCCAGCACCCCCGCGGGGGCTGTCGCCGTCTACAATTTCCTCAACGGACAGTCCGCCGACCCGGGGGCCTTTGCCAGCAACCCCCTCTGGCAGGTGGTTGACGGGCCCTGGCGGCTGGCGGAGATGACCAATCTGGGATTCGCGAAGTTCGTGCCCAACCGCGATTACTCGGGCTCGCCAAAGCCCCGTCTCTCGGCGTTCGAGGAGATTCCCTTCACGAGCACGACGGCCGAGTTCCTGGCCCTGAGGTCGGGTCGGGTGGACTATGGGTACCTGCCCATCAATGACCTGTCCGAGAAGAGCGCCGTGACGCGGAATGGCTATTCGACCTCTTCGTGGCTGCAGTTCGGCATCAACTACTTCCCGGAGAACTTCAACAATCCCACGGTGGGGCCGATGTTCCGGCAACTGTACATACGGCAGGCGATGGCAAGCCTGATCAACGAACCGGAGTTCATACGCCGGATCTACCATGGGTTCGCCGTTCCCGACTATGGGCCTGTGCCCACGGACGTGCCCAATGACTACGCGACCAGCCAGGACAAGACCAATCCCTATCCGTATGATCCGAACCATGCCAAATCGTTGCTGAAGGACAATGGGTGGACGGTGCGACCGAATGGCACGTCGACCTGCGCGCGTCCGGGCACGGGGACGGGTGAGTGCGGTGCCGGCATCAAGGCGGGTGCGGACCTCTCGTTCAATCTTCAGTATGCCGCTGGGAATCCACCGCTGATCTCGGAGATGGAGGCGTTGAAGTCGGCCTTCGGTGAGGCGGGGATCACTCTGAACCTGAGTTCGGCTCCGCTGAACACGGTGTTTGCGACCGCTGTTCCATGCACTCCGTCACAAGCCGCCTGCTCGTGGGAGATGGCGAACTGGGGCTATGGTTGGATCTTCACCCCCACCAGCTACCCGTCGGGGGAGGAGCTCTTCGAGACCGGGGCCACGACGAACGCGGGAAGCTACTCGGATCCGGTCAATGATCAGAACACCAACCGCAGTCTGACCGAGGGCCTGAGCGCGCTCTACACCTACGAGAACTACCTGGTGAAGCAGCTTCCGGTCATTTGGCTGCCGCTGCCGGTCTACCAGATCTCGGAAGTTGCCCACGACCTGCGCGGCATTTCCCCGCAGGATCCCTTTGATCAGATTTATCCGGAGAACTGGTACTTCAGCAAGAGTTGACCGGGGCATGAGCTTCGACTGCCGAGCGGCGGAGGGCCCCGACCGGGACGTGCACCGGTCGGGCCGCGGGCAGGGCGGCTGCCGCCGGGGGGAGGGTGCCGTGCCGTGGCCCAGGCGCGACTCGGCGGGTGGGGCCCACGGGGCTGCGCTGGCCGGCCCGGGTCCGCCGACCCCTCGGCTCGGTCCTCCGGGCCGGTGCGGTGTGCTCTTCGGGGCTGCGAAGCGAGGCGTGACGCCTACCGACGGCTCTGCGCGCGAGGGGAGGCGCTGGTCGCATTCGCGGTGGTGGGGTCCGCCGGGAGGGGGCCGGAACAGCTGGGGGCTGGAGGGGCGCGCCGTCGGCCCCAAGGCCACCTCACCAGCGCCGTGCTTCTACGTGTCGAGCTGAAGGGAGGCGCAGATTGGACTTCACGGGCCGGACGATCGTGGTGGCGGGAGGGGCTACCGGTATCGGGAGGGCAACGGTTGAGCTGCTGGGACAGCGCGGTGCCCAGGTTGCCATCATCGATCGGAACCTGGCTCGTGCCCAGGAGGTGGCTGACCTGGCAGGTGGGCGGGCCTACCTTGCTGACGTGAGCGATGAGGCGCAGGTGGTGGCAGCCTTCGCG
>PLTL01000247.1:4970-6687 GCA_003164475.1 Candidatus Dormiibacterota bacterium
GCACCTGCCGCCATCGTCTGCACGTCATCGGCCGTGGCCAAGCTCGCCATCCCTGGCGATGGCAGCGCCTACACCGCGTCCAAGGGGGGGATTGAGGCGCTCGTCCGACAGGTCGCCGTTGACTATGCGCGCCTTCGCATCCGAATCAACGCCGTTGCCCCTGGCGCCATCGAAACCCCTCTGATGTGGGAAACCACGCCCGCTGCCGAGGTTGACGCCATGCGCAGAGTCATCGATGGCCAGGTGCCACTGGGAAGAATCGGCCTGCCCATCGACATCGCCCACTGCGTCGCCTGGCTACTGTCGGATGAGGCCGCGTACGTCACCGGTGCCACGGTGCTCGTCGATGGCGGTGTGGGAGCCAAGATGGTGCTGTCGGTTTGATCGGGTCGACTGCACGCCATGCCTCGCGGCGAGAGCTGAGACGTCGGGAAGGGGTCATCTTCCGTTCGGCGGGGCGATCCCGTCGTCCGGCCAGGGCGACCCGCGCTCGGCCTGCTCCGGCGACCGGGGTCCATGATGCGCGGGGCGCGAGTGGCTAACGCTGACGTGGGGCAGCCGAGGGAGCCGTTTCCAGATCGTTGGCGTCGGGCTGGGTCGACCCTGCGGGGCCTCGGCGCGCTAGCGCTGATTGCGTCAGATGTGGCTACTGTCCGGTGGCTCACTGGTCGGGAGTCCGAGATAGAGTGGGGTCCGCCCTACCCCCTCTCGGCCGGCACCTTGGTGGTGCTCCGACCTGACGGCATCGGATGGATCCTGTGCCCGGCTGGCGAGGAGGTGGCGGGCCCTGCCATTCGTGGGGTCACGGTCGACCCGTACGAGGGCTACAGCCTGGGGCCGCTCCAAGCCCACGAGAACTGCCACCAAGTGCTCGGCCGCCGGGTCTCCGAGGCACTGGCCGAGCCGGGGGGAACCAAGCTCGGCGACCCCCGCGTTGCCATCGAGGCGCATGCGCTCCCGATGGCGCTGGCGCCCCGCGTCGCGTGGGTGGACGCGAGCGAAGCGCTGCAGGCGCTTCGAATCACGAAGGATCCCAGTGAGATAGAGCTGCTGGAGCGTTCCGCACGGGTCGCCTCCGCTGGTCAGCGGGCCTTTCGGAGTTCCGCCGCGCCAGGCATCCCGGAAGTCGAGCTCTTCTCGATCATTCACACGGCGATGGAGATGGAGGCGGGCGCCCGCGTCCCGGTGTTCGCGGACCTGGTTTCCGGACCCCGCTTGCCTCTCGTCGGTGCGCCTCCGACCCAGCGTCGTATCGGCGCCGGGGAGCTGGTGCTCTGCGACCTAGCGCCACGCGTGGGGGGGTACTGGTCCGACTCGTGCACGACCGTCTGCGTTGGCCGCCCGACCCCTGAGATGGTCCGTCTGCACGATGCTTGTCGGCAGGCCCTCGACCTCGGCGTTTCCCTGGCACGCCCGGGGGTCCTGGCTGGCGACATCGATGCGCGTTTGCGTGGGACCCTGCGAAGTGCGGGATACGAGTATCCGCATCACAGCGGCCACGGGATTGGCACCAACTTCCACGAGGCTCCCCGCATCGTGCCGGGCTCCACGGTGCCGCTCGAGGCCGGAATGGTCCTCGCGCTTGAACCGGCGGGATTCGGTAACGGGATCGGATGCCGTCTTGAGCTCCTCATGGAGGTTATGCCCGCGGGTGGTCGCGTGCTGACGGAGTATGAGGTTGGTCTTGAGTGCCACTAGCCTCAGAATTTCGTTAAGG
>PLTL01000096.1:0-4467 GCA_003164475.1 Candidatus Dormiibacterota bacterium
CCACCACCACCTATCTGCGCAAGCTGGAGGGGGCCGGCGACCCCTTCGGCCCCCAGCTGGCCGAGCTGCTGCTCGGCGTCGGCGAGGGCGGCAAGGGGGTAGCCTGATCCCTTTCGGGGGTCGCTGCCCGCCGATCGGGCCCAGAACCGACGCGGTGCCGCGTGCGAGAGGCGCTGGGACGACCACGGACGGCGTCGCCAAGGTCCTGACCGGCGGGCATCCGGCTTCGGGGGTGCAGCCAGCCAGACTGGCTCGTCGGGTGCGCTTGGGGAAGGGCGATCCATGGCTCACCGAGGACGAGATCGTCGACTCGCTGGGGGCCGGGAGCGTCGATCAGATTTGGAGAAGCCGGTTCGTGAGGGGGACNNTGCTCTGGCAGCACCGGCTCGGCCGGCCCCAAGAGGCCCGCGACGTGTACCGCCAGCTCGTCCCCCAGCTCTCCGACCGCTGCGACCGTACCCCCAGCGAGGAGACCACAGCGCTCCTCGAGTCCCTCGCCGCTGAGCATCCCCGTCGAGCGGATCAGTAGATCTGCGGGACGCTTTCCAGTAGCGCCAGGGTGGGCGGGGTTGCCGAGGTCTCAGCCTTGTTGACCGCCTCCAGCACCTCCGTAGCACGCGCCTTCACGTTGTAGACCGTGCCATCAAGGAGGATCAGCCTTGCCCCACCGCTCTGGGGAAGCGGAGGCTCCGCTTCAATACGCCCAATCGCACCCACGCTGACCAAGACGTTGCCGCTGCTGCTCGCGATCTCAATGAACTTCACGAAAGTACAGTCTAGTTGGACCCGGTGACGGCCGCTGGTGCCTTGGGCGATCCGGCCGCGGAAGGCGTCGCACATGCCAGACGCGTCGTGGCGGTGGTTGTAGCGGAAGCAATACTCGTCCAGGTAAGACTGGAGCCACCGAGTGCTGACGGAGTGATAGACGCCGCTAAGGTCAGACTATGCCAGGGCGATCAGTCAGTCGCGAAGGAGCTGCAGGAAAGGCGAAGGCATGAGGACGCGTTGTCGCAAGCCGCCCCCTGAACCAGCCGGCGGAATGTTCCGCGCCAACCTGGTGGAGGGTGGCCTGAAGGCGGCCATGCAGAAGTTGCTCGAGGCGGGAGTTGAGCCGGAGCGACTTGTTCAGACGCTCCCGGACGTGATCGGTCCGATGATCAACCAAGCGGCCGAGGTGATCGTCGACGCCATGATGCGGACCCAGGCGGCGATGCTCGAGGAGCACCGCAGCATCCTCGAGCAATTCGACGCCGAGCTCGCGGAGAGCTGGGGGAACGCTTTCGATGCCTTCTACGCAGGTATAGTCGCCGCCGAGGAGTCGGCCTCCGGATATCACCAGTGGGCGCTTGAGGAGGGGCTCGAGGCGGGCGAGCGGTTCCTCGCGCTGACCCAGCTTTCAGCGCGGACTGTTCTAGTCGCCAAGGAAGTGCTAACGCTGCTGAGAGGCGGTTTCGCCAACGGTGCCTCAGTGCGTCGACGAACCCTACACGAGCTCGCTGTCATCGCCATCGTACTTGCGGAGAACCCTCCCTCCCTGTCTCACCGCTACCTCAGGTACGAGGCCGTAGAGCGCTGGCAAGACGCCCAGGACTACCAGGAACACGTGGGCCAACTCAACGAGGCTCCCCTTACGGATGCCGAGATCGATGAGGTTGGCCTCGCCTATGACGAGGTCATGCTCGAGTTCGGAAAGGGATTCAATGCGGGCTATGGCTGGGCAGCTCCTCTGTTTCCGGCCGGCAAGGGCGCGAGTTTCGAGAAGCTGGAACGCCTGGCCGGCATCAGCCATCTGCACCCCTACTACAAGCTCGACTCTCATCACATGCACGCCGGCTCGAAGGGTTTGCTTCTCAACCAGGTGCAGTTGCCCGACGGTGACGGCCTCGGTCTGATGACGGGGCCGGCGGACAGGGGTATCTCAGACGTCGCCGACGGCGCACTGATCTCACTCGGCGAGGTGATGATCGCCTTTCTGCTCCACGGCACGCAGAGCCCACCCTCCCCGGACGCGGTGCTGGTAACCCTTGTGCTCGATCGCATGCTCACCCGAGCTCGGGACGCTTTCGTGACGGCGAACGCGGCCCGTGAACCCATTCCGCTGGTGGTAGAGGAGCCGCTCACGAAGACTGGCGAGCCAGGCACTCCAGAGGCCTGACGCGCTCCAGGGCGATGGGCCCATCCAGGCTCCCCCTAGTCTGAGCCCCTTGCGTAAATAGCCATTTACGGGGGCTATCTACCCGGTGCCGCCTCCCCTATGGCAGACGCCGGCGGCGCCACCACCGGATCCGAGGGGCGGCGGGAAGCGGCTCCAGTTCGTCGATGATCCGCACCATCTCGGTGTGAAGCCGTTCGATGGCCTCATCGACCAACTTCACCTTGCCCGGCAAGTCGTCGGCCGGGAGCACTCCTTGGCCGGCACCACGCCTCCGCGATTCGATGCTGAGCTGATAGTCGCTATACGCCTTCGAGGCCTCCCAAAAGAGCTCGTCCACGTGCTTCCCCACCCGCGGCTCCAGCTGGAGCGCGAGACGCGCCTGGATGAGCCCCTCTCGTGCCGTCTTCATCGCTTCGGCCAGGCGCGCTTCCCGGGCCGCCACGGTGTCACCGTCCCAGACGGCTACCTGCTGAGCGATGGTGTCGGCCTGGGCTCGAGCGGTGTAGAGAACTGGCTTGAACGCGTCACGCAGCCGTTGGGCCTTCCGGTCGCGCAGGGTCCGTTCGTCGGCGTGGCGGTCTCGCGCGGCGGCGGACCAGGCACCGATCAGAGTGGTGACGATCGCGCTTATCAGACCGCCCGCCACCGCGGCGGTGAGGAGCGCGCCGACATCAAACCCCTGGGTTGCCGCCACTAGCTGCACGACTGAACGGGGGTCTCTCAGCCCAATTCGTGGGCTGCCACAGCGAACACGAGCCCAACCAGGACATGTGGAACGCCCAGGGCGTCTGCCTCCTTGTCGAGAGCCTTGTTCACCATCGAGGTGACGATGGTTCCCACCACGAACGCAGCCAGGGCTCGCTCCTTCTTGCTCATGTCTACTTCCTCTTCGCTCTCGCCGTTGGTGGCTTGCGCGGTGCCGTCTTTGTGAGCTGGACTGGCGCCCAGCCTCCGCCCGCCGCCGTCGGAGGGAAACGGTCGCCCTTGCTGAGGGCGGCTTCTCGGCCTCCGACGGTCTTGTAGATTCCGCTTCTGTCGACGATCTGCCCGGGCTTGTTCATGTCCCCATGATATCCCTTTATCCTGAGTTGGTGGACGGCGTTTCTGAATTCAGTAGAAAGGGCAGAAAAGGAAAGGCGCATGCGGTACCATGGGTGCCTGATCTATCCCAAGACCGCGCCGCAAAGCCGGCAGGAGGACTGACATGGACTCGACGGCGTCGCTCGAGTACGACGGCCGGATAGCCAACGCCAGCCACGACGCTGTGCTTGCCTGAAGACTTGGAGCAATTGGGGGGGTGGAGGCGGTTGCCGCAGTGGGTCTAGTCACCGCCGGCGAGATGGCGGCCGCCTACCTGCGGGAGAGTGCTCAGATGGCGGCACGCGAGGCCGCGGTCAGTCGGCTGACGGCCGATGGACTGGGTGGGCTTCGACGTCAAGGCCCCGTTCGACGATTACACCCGGATCACCAACGTCCCCGGAAGCGGCGCCCGGGCAGAGCAGAGCCTGCGCCATCTCGTCGCCAGTGGCGTCGCTTACGAGGTGCGCACGACCGTACATCCGGCACTGCTCTGCGGAGACGACATGCTCCGCCTCGCCCAGCAACTCTCCGCCCTGGGCCTCACGCGTTACACGATGCAGAGGTTCCGTGAGGCCGGCTGCCGCCCCCGCTCTTTGCCACCCCTGCACGCCTCGGCGGTGCTGGCCGTGCCGGAGGAGTGCAGAGCCTATTTCGACGAGCTCTCCGTCCGCTGAGAGAGATCATCCTGGGTCAGGTACCCAGCAAGGCACGCCCTCCTACTGCGAACTGCGCGCGAGCCTCGCTGTCGCTCCCGTTCCTGCGCCATCCTTTCAGCACCTTCGCGGTTGAGCTGGTCGCGCCGGCGCCGCTCGTCGTCGGTGAGCGGCTTCGCGGCACGCACGCCGTGCGGCTGGTCCGGCTCCCAGAGAGGGGCGCCGTCGGGCCGAGGACGGCTCGCCACGGGTCGGTCCGCGCGCCGCGCTCCCCGAGTCGTCTCCGGGCCCGATGGTAGGAGCACCGCCTGACCCGCCTGGGCCGGCTGTCAGGGATCCGTCGGCGGATCGCTTCAATACCGCTAGCAGACCGAGCTCCCTGACGCGCAAGGCCAAGGCGAGCGCGCCTCCCGCGCGGCCCTGCGCTGGTCGCCCGGTCCGCTCGAGACGCGGCATCGATCCACAAACGGATCGCCGTGGCTGACAGAGCGGCTCCACGGAGGGCACGGCAGTCCCCACCGCCGGGACGGACTTGACACTTTCATCCGTCGCCTCCGGCGAGGGGTTTCCGCTCGGCCT
>PLTL01000096.1:4487-4802 GCA_003164475.1 Candidatus Dormiibacterota bacterium
GGCTGCCCGCGGCCGCCTTCACCCCCGTCGCAAACACCGGAGCGGGGTACGACTGGGGTGAGCCCCAGGGCGAACTTGATGTCGGCGAAGAGGCTCTCGCCGCCGCCCAATTCCTCAAGGATCAGGGGGTCACGGCGAGATCTGCCCAGCAGACCCTCGAGGTGGCCGTCTACGCCTACTACCACGGGCCCGCAGCGGCCGTGCCCACCGATCCTGCAGCTCTCGCCGCGGATCCCGATGTGCAGAGTGTGGTCCTCCAGCTGTACCCGGTCTACGAGGCCTGGGTGGCGGCCGGCGAGCCGGCCATGGGGGGCT
>PLTL01000105.1 GCA_003164475.1 Candidatus Dormiibacterota bacterium
CCCCGTCGGCTCCGGATTCTGAATACAAGATTGCGGTCGGATGGGCACGCCGCAGCGGGTTTGACCAACAGCTGACCAACAACGGCTAGACTATCTGCCATGGCCGAACGCCGCCGCCGCCCCGCCGGCCAAGGAGCCCTGATCCATCGTCCCGACGGTCGCTGGGAGGGTCGCTACTCGGTCGAGATTGATGGTCGCCGGGTTCAACGGTCCGTCTACGGGGCCAAGGAGAAGGAGGCCGTCGCCAAGCTGGCAGCGGCGCTCGGGAAGCGCGACGCCGGCCAGGTCGAGGGCAAGCGATCCCGGGTCACGGTCGCCGACTGGCTGGATGCCTGGTTGGCGGACAGTCAGGGACGCGTCCGAACGACCACACAACTGCGGTACGCAGGCATCGTGTGCCAGCACCTTTCGCCGGCCCTTGGGGGCCATCTGCTGGCCGCTTTGACCCCGCAGCACGTCAACGCCTTCCTGACCGCCTCCCTGGCCGCCGGGCTGTCGCCGCGCACCGTGTCCCATTTCCGTGCGGTCCTCCGGACAGCTCTCACTGCGGCCCTGGCATCCGACCTCGTGACCCGGAACGTCGCGCAGCTTGCTCGCCCGCCCAAGGTGCCAGCGCCGGAGCGACAGGACTGGGCGGCGGCCGATGTGGGGGCCGTCCTCGCGGCCGTCGCCGGCACCGGCGAGGAGGCGCCCGTGGCCGTTTCGCTTCTAGCCGGGCTCCGGCAAGGTGAAGTCCTCGGGCTCCGCTGGGCTGACATCGACCTCGACGGCCGCAGTCTCCATGTCCGGCGCGCTCTGCAACGCCTACCGAGCCGCGATGGCACCCGGCGGCGTGAAATCGTGGCTGTCGAGCCCAAGAGCCGGACCAGCCGGCGCCGCGTGCCGATCAACGACCGCCTCGCCGCGATCCTGGCGGCCAATCGTCGTCGAGAGGAGGCGAAGCGCGCAACCCTCGGTGTCGAGGCGCCGTCCGACGATGACTACGCATTCACGTCCGCCGACTGTCGGCCCGTCGAGGGAACCGCCCTGACCAAGCGGCTGGCAAAGCACCTGACGGACGCGGGCCTGCCGGTTCGCACCTGGCACGACCTCCGACATGGATTCGCTAGCCGGCTTGCTGACGCGGGCGTTGACCTCCTGGTCATCTCTCGGCTACTCGGCCACTCCGGCGTCGGCATCACAGCTACGACGTACACCCGTGACCCGCGGGCGCAAATGGCCGCCGCGGTGGCCCGGCTCGGCTGAGCTCGACGTCTCGTCAGGCCTCCGGCCGACGTGCAAGGTGGCAGCGGGTGAGGGCCCCGGAAGCCCTAACGCCTGCAGAACGTGGGGCTCACTACCGCGAGCGCGAACCCATGGTGGATCGCATGGTCAACGAGCCACCCGGCCGCTCAGGTTCGCCTCCACATAGGCGTCGAGGTCAGCGCGCCTGACCCGCAGCGCGTGGCCGACCCTAACTACCAACAGGGCACCGGACTCGACGAGCTGGTAGGCCAGCGTGCGTCCGATGTTGAGCTCTACCCGCACTTCCTCGACGGTGAGCAGCCGGCAAGGCGTGCTGGTCCCTGAGCTCGTCGTCGGTCCGGGCGGGGGGGCGATGTTCACCCAGGATCTCCAGAGGTGGATGGCACTCTCACGTCCAGCCGGCGTGCCCGCTTCGTATCCACCAGGTCGGCGAAGCTGGCTCCTCGCTGGGCCAGGTAGGGGCGGACGCTGGGAAGACCACGTGGACCAGCGGGGCGGTCACCGCCTGGTGGTAGTACCAGGGGGCTCTGAGCTCGTCGGCGAGCGCGGCGTGGCGCCACCAGCAGGTGGGGACCTCATGCGCGAGGTCGTGGCGGGCGACGAACCAGCTGTCCCAGGCGGAGAGGCGGCGCCAGCTCTCGGCGGCAGCATCCTCGTCCAGCCCGTCCCAGTTCCACGGCAGTGGACGACGGACCTCACGAATCGCCGTCGCTCCTCGAGAGTCGCGCGGGTCGGGGACGAGGTCGTGGGGGCTCATGTCGAGGGCGGCCGCGAGGGTCCGGACAGGTCGATGAGCTTGGACATGCTGCTGGTCCTCGTGGGTAGCTGACGGATGCGCCATGGGTACCAGGGAGGCCGTAGGGATCCCGGAGGAATGGTTAAGGGCCGCAGCAGTGATCGCCCACTACGCGGCAGACACCCCGGACACACCGGCATTGTTTCGACGCGACTGCCCCTACAGACGCGTCCGTTCGGGGCGTTCGCAACTACAGGCTCGTTCTATTCGCTCCGTTTGCCACTACGGGCGCGTAGTGGGCGGTCCGACACCGTTGCTGTCTTGTTACAAGCCCGGTCGCGTGGCTGCCACCAAGACGGCTATTGGGACATCGCCCAGTACGCGGCACACGACCAGTACGCATGGTGAATACCTGCCGATCGGAGGGCTCAAGTACTCGTCGAACGGGCAATACGCGAGCACGCCGATGCGTGAGCCGCCGACAGCACCGGATGCGTGCCCGCAGGAAGCCCGGAGCGGGATGGCCTCGACCGTTGGGACATCTGGACGCCGCATGCGGCCGCTGAGCCCCCGCCCCCCTTTCACTGCCCGTCCACCGCGCCTCCGGGCTGCTCCGGGGCGACCGCGGGGAGGGCATCGAGGAGGCGCCGAGGACCGGTCGGACCTATGCGCTCACCATAGGTGCAAAGGGTACGGTGTCCGAGAACGACGCAAACGCAAGAACAGACGAGCGGTGTGGAGGGGGAAGGTGTACGCGGCGTACGGAGCTTTCAGTGACGGCGTCAGGGAGGGTCTGGCGATGACCGGGGACGACCCCATCACGGCGGGGCAGGCGGTGAAGAGCACCGAGGCGCTGCTCCGCGACGCCCGGGCGGTGCGGCGCAGGAGGTCGACGTCTCTTGGCCACCGCGCTGGCCATCGAGGACCCGGCGCTCCCCGAGATCGCCGCCCTCCGCGACGCCTGTGATCGCCTGGTCGCCCAGCTCGGCTGGCGGGCCCTCCCGGTCCCGGCGCCACGGGTCATGGGCACTCTGTCCGGGCGCTCCATGCGCCGCTCCCCCGGCCGTCCAGCGTCCCCTCCTCAGGGCCCGGCAGGTCTACCAATGACAGGGTGTCATTGGGCCGCGAGGCGGCGTCCTGCGCCCTTCCTCAGGCTCGGCAGGGCCCCTCCACTGGCGGCGTGTCGAAGGTGGGGGACGGTGGCCGGCGATATTCAGGTTCGCGTGCTA
>PLTL01000210.1 GCA_003164475.1 Candidatus Dormiibacterota bacterium
CACCAGACCGACTCGATGTAGTCGGTGTCGAAGGTGCGGTAGGCGCTCTTGAGGTCGAGCCAGAACCCGATCCGGTCGGTCAGCCGCTCCCACTCGTCGATGTACTTCATGACGTTGGCGCGGCAGAGCCGGTTGAACTCCTCCACACCCAACTGCTCGATCTCCTGCTTGGAGCCGATCCTCAGGCTGCGCTCCACCTCCAGCTCGACCGGGAGCCCGTGGGTGTCCCAGCCACCCCGGCGCTCCACCAGCCGGCCCTGCATCTGCTGGTAGCGCAGAAAGCAGTCCTTGAAGGAGCGGGCCAGGACGTGGTGCACGCCGGGCAGCCCGTTGGCGGTAGGCGGGCCCTCGTAGAAGACGAATCGGCGGGCACCGCCGCGCTGCTCCAGGCCGCGCTCGAAGATTCGCTCCCGCCGCCAGAACTGGAGGACGCTCTCCTCCAGATCGGGGAAGCTGACCGGGTTGGCGACCGGCTCAAATGCCGACATCAGGGCGCGTTGCAATCTCCACTGGGAGCTCTTCCTCCCGCTGGGAACGGGAGCGAGGTGAGGGCAGGGTAGCATCCCGGGCAGGTCAGCTCGCCACCCAGCGACCCGAGGCCGACCACGCGGCGGGGCCCGCGGCTGGGGCGATCTGTGACGCACGCGGGCCGGGACGGCCGCGCCCGCAGTGGGCCGACCGGTAACGGCGCCGCCACAAGTCGCCCGCAATCGGCCTCCCAATCCCTTCGAGGCGGCTGTGAGAGCGTACAAATCCAGCCAATGCAATCAACCACCAGGCGGGCCGTGAGCCTGGTCAGCCTCGCCGTGCTGCTCAGCTACGTGATCCTAGTGGCCCTGCGGATCGATCAGCAGACGTTGGTGCCGGACTACGCCGCCTTCTACGCGGTGGCCAAGGCGCTGGTGGCAGGTGGGCTGAGCGCCTCCCACAACCTCTACTCACTGCGCTTCCAGCTGGCCGCCACGAAGTTTCTCAGCCACGGCCCCGGGCATGCCTACGTCGTGCCCTTCGTGGCCCTCCCGCCCGCCGCCTGGGCGGTCATCCCCTTCACCTGGCTCTCGCTCTGGCCCTCGTTCTACCTCTGGGACACAATCTGCCTCGGACTCTGTGTCATCGGTACCTTCTGGCTCGCCCGCCACGAGCAGCTGGGCCTGGACGCCACTCCCTTGGCGCTGGCGCTATTGGCCTCCTACCCCACTTACACATCGCTGGGGGATGGCGAGTACGACCTTCTCTGGCCGCTGTGCCTGGCCCTTTTCACCTTCGCCTGGAGCTGCAGCTCGGCCTGGGGCCGCTGGCCGCGGACGGCGGCCGCCAGCTTCCTGTTCGCGTTCAAGCCCGACCTGCTGCTGTTGCTGGTGGTGCCAGCGGTGGCGGCCTGGCGACGGCGGGCGGTGCGCGAGGCAGTCGTCTGCCTGGCACTCCTGGCGGGAGTGACGGTCGCGCTGGTGGGGATCCCGGGGCTGCTACGACTGCCCCACATCGAGTCCTACACGCTCTTCAGTCGCTTCCCACCGACCCAGGACGAGACCGTGCTGGGAATCTTCTGGAGGATCACCGGCCACGGAGCCATGACTCAGGATCTGGCCTGGGCCTCGCTGGCCCTGGCGCTGCTTGGGTTGAGCTGGGCCTGGTGGCACAACCCACCCCAGAGCTCCCGGGATTGGAAGCTGGCGCTCACCAGCACCGTCTGTCTGTCACTGCTGGTCGCCCCCCACAGCCTCCACCACGATCTGCTCCTGCTGGTCGGCCCGGCGGTCTGGACCGCAGCGGTGCTCAAGGACTCGGGGCGGAGCCTCAGGTGGCTCGCCGGCTGGATCGTCCTCTTCAACGCCGCGATCCTAGTCGATGCCAGTCCCAGGTTCACGCTGCCCATCCCGATCACCCCGATCGTCCTTCTGCTTGCCGCTTTGGTGGCCTGGTGGGCACGGCGCTCCCTGGCCCGAGCGCCTGCCGGGGCAGTCTCGGAGAACGCCACCGGCTCCCCCGCCCCCGGCTGATCATCGGGCGGTGCCGCCCGGCTCCGCCGGGCAAACGATTTCGGAGACCCATCCCAACACAGTTGCCACAGAACTCAGGAGGGAGTCAGCGTCCCCCTGACCGGCCACTGGGGCGCGAACACCTGGAGCCTGGACCCCGTTTCCGAGTCCCTACGGAGCATCGCCAGCGCCGGCAGGGGAATCCGGCGTGCTGCGTGGCACGGACAAGCGGATAGTCCCCCGGCAACTTCCCGACACCGACGCCACCCAGGACCACAGCGAGGCTGCCCGGCACCGGACTCAGTGCCACAAGGACGTCCACGTGCTTCTTCTTGGCCCGGCCGCTGAGCGACGCGTCCAAACGCTCGGCGTCGCCATCGGCCAGCACGACGAACTCGCCCGCGCCCGGCGGTGGACGGATCCGCTTCCCATCCTGGCGGGCAGCCCCCTCGCCGTGGATAAGCCGCATGGTGCACTGTGTCCTGGAGTCGCGGACACTCGGCAGGTCCCTGTCGTACCTGCTTCGCCCAGCTCCTTGGCCACTGGACGAGACTTCTCAACGACCCCGTGCGGAACGCTCCCCACCTGCCAACCACCCTCGCGCAGACGAACGGCTCCCGCGTACTGGCCCTGTTCCTCCACTATCAGTTCTCCAGTCAGCCGGTCGCCTAGCGATGGATGATCGTGGTGATCTCCGCTACGTGGTTGGTAGTCCTAACCGCCTCTGAGCCCTAGTCCCGCCCAGTGAGAGTAGGCCATGCCAACCAGCTCGGCGAGATCGGGGCGGCCTTCGTGCGCCCGAGAATGGAGTAAGGCTGCTGTGTGAAAGTCACCGCTGGGATCCCCGGTGAGCCGGCGACCGGCTCGAGGACGACCTCCCGTTGCCAGTGCCCAGGACAGTGGAAGCACCGGTGGCGGTAGCCCCTCGGGCACCGGTGAGGGATCAGCCTCGGGGCAGGGTCGGTCACGTTTCATCGAGTGGCGTAAGTAGCGGGCCGAGATGAGGCCCGCGGCGGTGGGCAGCAAAACGGCCACCGTGCAACCGACCCCCTTCACAGAACAGGAGACACGATGACCCCCACCAGCATGCCACTCGACGCCCTGCTTGACTACGTCTCGGACCCGGACCAGGACACTTTGCGAGAGATCCTGGAGCACACCCTGCAGGCCCTGATCGAGGTGGAGGCGGCTGGGGTGGTGGGAGCCCAGCCCCACGAGCGCAGCGAGGGCCGGGTGCCGTGCCGCAACGGGCACCGTCCCCGGATCCTGGACACCCCGTTGGGGCGGCTGGAGCTGGGGATCCCCAAGCTCGGCCGGGGGAGCTTCCTGCCCAGCTTGCTGGAGCCCTGGTGTCGGATCGAGCGAGCCCTCTGGGCGGTGATCCAGGAGGCCTGGGTGCACGGGGTGAGCACCAGCAAGGTCGTCGACCTGGTGGCGGCGATGGGGGTTGCCATGTCTCTAAGAGCGGGGTGAGCCGGATCTGCCAGGAGCTGGACCAGGAGCTGGCGCTGTTCCGGGACCGGCCCCTGAACGACGCCGCCTACCCCTACGTCTGGCTCGGCGCCACCTACGGGAAGGTGCGCCAGGGCGGTCGGATTGTGAGCCAGGCCGTGGTGGTGGCGACTGGGGTGCCGGAGACGGGCGAGAAGGAGGTCCTGGGGTTGGCGGTTGGCGCCAGCGAGACCGAGGCCTTCTGGGTGGAGTTCTGCTGGCAGCTGGTGGCCCGAGGCCTGCACGGCGTGCAGCCGGTGATCTCGGATGCCCATGAGGGGTTGCGAGCGGCGCTGGCCCAGTGCTTCGCCGGCGCCAGCTGGCAGCGTTGCACGGTGCACTCCCTCCGCAATGTGGTGGTGGCCTGCTCCCGCCCGGATGGCCGGGCGGCGCTGGCGCTGGTGAAGACGGTGTTCGCCCAGCCCACCCAGCAGGCCGCGAGCCAGGCGATCTCCCAAGCACTGGAGCTGCTCCAGCCCCGCTACCCCAAAGTGGCCAAACTCCTCCGGGATGCCGAAGCCGACATCCTCTCCTACCTGGCCTTTCCCAGCGAGCACTGGCGCTCGATCCGCTCCACCAACGCCCTGGAGCGGGTCAACGCCGAGATTGACCGCAGGGCCAAGGTGGTGGGCATCTTCCCCAACTCAGCCTCTCTGCTGAGGCTTTCCACCGCGGTTCTCCAAGATCAGCACGACGAGTGGCAGGATGGCCGCTGCCACTTCTCCCAACAGTCCATGGCCCGGCTGGACCCCAGCGCCGATCCCCGGCTCACCAACCCCCTAACCGCAGGGCTGGCCGCCTGATGAATCTACCCCTGACTTCCACCCGCTTTTACACCACTGTGCGGGACTTGACTCGGCTCCGGCGCCGAGCTGCGCCGCTCGAGATCCCGGGTCCGGAGAGGATTGGATTGGGTCCCACAATGGATGGGTGTCCAGGGACCTTCCGAGCACGCCCTCGTCACCGAGCACCACTCCCCGGCGGTTCGGCTACGACGAGCCTGGCCGTTCCCTCCTTGTGGAATGGCGGGACGGTGGGACCAGCACCATTCCCTTCGCGGCGCTGAGGCAGGCCTGCCCCTGTGCCCTCTGTCGGGGCGAGATGGGAAGCCCGGGTCGGTTCCAACGTGATCCCATCCTTCGTGCCGGAGAGGACGAACTCTCCGACGTTCAGCTGGTGGGGAACTACGGGCTGAAGGCCATCTGGGTCGATGGCCACGACACGGGGATCTACCGATTCGAGCAGTTGCGCTGGCTCGGCGACGGGGGTCGGCCCTAACCTCCGGCCTCCAGCGGCACCTGGTGGTGGCAGCCACCAAGGCCGGATCGGCCTGGCCACGGCCTCCTCCCTCGCGCCAGGGTCCGCGCCGCGCCGCCTGGGGTCGCTCCGCCTGGTCATCCGGCCGGCGCCAGCCCTCCGCCGCCGAGCCGGCGGCTGACCTCGTCTGGTCGAAGTCGCCGCCAAGCAGGCCAGCCTGCCCCTGCCCGAGCAGCGGGCCCGGCTCCCCAGCGTGCCCTGGCCTCCAGGATCCGCCCGGTCAGGGGCTCGTCCCCGGCGGGCACCTGTCGGGCCGGCCGAACCTCTGGCAGGAGTTCGAGCCCAGCCCCCTCGTCACCGCCCTGCGGTTCCGGTTACGTTCCCGCATCGGGCCTGCGACTTCGGGATGGGATCTTGAGGCTGGCCCCAAGAATCGCTCTCTGTGGACGGGGCCAGGACGGGGGGACGAATGGCGGTCGCCGCGATCATCGCGGGCGTCGTCGCACTGGCTGTGATCGGCGCCACCGAAGCGCCCGGAGTGCAAGCGGGATCCGCGCCTGCGCCCAGTTCCCCTGTCACCCTCCAGTCCCTTGTTGCCAAGGCCCGCGGCGAGTTGGAGGCCCTGAGCGCCCAGGTGCAGACAGCGCGTCAGCAGATCGCCCGGGACCAGGCCCGAAGCAGCCAGGAGCGGGGGCAGCTCTCGGCCGTGGTCGCCGACGAGTACACCGGTGCTCCCGACGGGCTGCTCTCGGTCCTGGCCAGTCCCGACTTCAACAGCGCCCTAGATACCCAGATCGCTCTGGACCAGCTCACCCAGACCCAGCAGCAGCTGCTGATCAAGCTTGCCGGCGAGATTCGCAGCGAGCAGAGCACCGAAGCCCAGCTCAAGCAGGAGGAGCAGCAGGAGGAGACGACCGAGACCCGGCTCGAGGCCGAGGAGCTGGTGGCGGAGTTCCAGGCAGAGGAGGCCGCCAGCGCGCCGACGGTCCAGGGTGGTCCCGCGGCCAGCCCCTCCCCCAGCTCCAAGACGTCAGCTCCGGCCTCCCCGTCCCCGGCTCCGACCGGCACCCCCACGCCCACCCCGACCGGGACCGGCACCCCCGCGCCGGACCCGAGCTCGCCGGCTCCGGCCCCTAGCGGCAACGGGGGTCCGTTCACGGTCAGCACCAATCTCACCCTCCCCAGCGGGATCTCGCTGGGCCAGGTTCAGGCCCTCCTTCAGGGCAGCCCGCTGGAGGCCGACGCGAGCTACTTCATCCAGGCGGAGCAGGCCAACCATGTGAGCGCCATCTACCTGGTGGCGGACGCGGTCCTGGAGACCGGCTGGGGCACCTCGGACCTCTACACCAACAAGCACAACCTCTTCGGGTTCGGCGCCGACGACGCCAATCCCTACGTTGACGGGGACACCTTCACCAGCGACCAGGACTGCATCTCGTACGTGTCATGGTTCGTCTCGGTCTACTACCTGACCCCGCCCGGTTCCCAGGTTGCTGGCTATGGGGGTCTCGGGGGCACGGTGGAGACCGGCCAGTTCTACAACGGTCCCACCGTCACAGGGATGAACGTCGACTACGCCAGTGACCCGGATTGGGCCAACAAGATCGCCCGGCTGGGAGCCCTGCTGCAGCAGATGGGCTGACCCGCCTCTCCACGGGGCGGACGTCTAGCCTTGGGCTGGTGAGCTGCGGGGTGGAGCCGGGCAGTGAGGGACGCAGGTCCGGAGGGGATCGGAGCCTCCGCGAGTACTTCTGCCTCGCCGACGGGCGCACCGCGGCTCTGGTCCATTGCTCCGGCCGCTGCGATTTCTGGTGCTGGCCCAGCTTCGACAGCCCCCTGCGGCTGGCCCGACTGCTCGACCCGATGGAGGGGGGCTGGGTCGGGGTTGGAGCGCCCGGGCAGCCGACATCCGAGGCGGGGTGGGTGGGTAGCTCCAGGGTGATGCGGATCCACCAGGCTGGCGGGCTGGAGCTGCACATCGGCCTGCTCGATGACGGGGGTGGCAGAAGCGCTCTGGCCTGGCTGGTGGAGGGTCCGGTGGGGGCGGAGATCGAGATCTCTCTCGGATCCCCGAGCGCAGGAGGAGGAGCCACCTGGTCCGAGGCGCCGCACGGCGCGCGGCTCGCATCCGGAGGGTCCGAGGACGGCCCCGGGGGGCCGTTGGCACTTGCGGCCAGCGCGCCGATCAGGCGCCGGCTCGGAGCGTGGTCACTCGAGATCCCGCCCGGAGGGCTGGTGGTGTGGCTGGGGGCCCTCGGGGTGGTCGAGCGGCTGCCCCCGGGGCTGGCCCGGGTCGGAGACCATCCGGCAGCGGCGGTGGAGGAGACCAGGCATGCCCTGGAGGAGCTGCTCGCCGACGATGAGAGGTGGCTCCGGGGCCTCCACACCAGCCCTCGCCTCAGCCGCTTCGGCGATCAGGCGCCCGCCTGGGCGCTGGGGGCCGTGGACCGGTCTCTGCTCACCCTTCGTGGTCTCCAGGACCGCGCCTCCGGCCTGCTGGTCGCCTCGCCGACAACCTCCATCCCCCAGTGGCCGGCCAGCTCGCGGAGTTGGGACTACCGGTATGCCTGGTTGCGGGACTGCGCCGATGCTGGGATCGCCCTGGCTCACGCCGGTGCCGCTCCCGAGGCGGAGAGAGTGGGAGCGGGGTTGGCCCAACTCCTGGGCAACCATCCGGGGCAGGCGGCCCCGGTGCACCGGGTGTCGGGTGCGGCGCTGCCGCCCGAACACACCCTCGCGCACCTGGCCGGGTACAGCAGCGCTGTGGTTCGGGTCGGCAACGGCGCCGAGGACCAGCTCCAGCTGGACACATTGGGGGAGGTCATCCGGCTGGCTTCCGAACTGGAGAGAACCTCCCTATGCCCCCGGAGCCTGCGCTCGCTGGTGCCGGCCATGGCCCGGGTTGCAGCCCGAGACTGGCCTCTTCCCGATCATGGGATCTGGGAGGTCAGAGGCGATCCGCAGCAGTACGTGCACAGCAAGGTGATGGCCTGGGCGGCCCTGCGGTGTGCGGCTGAGATCGAGGGCGGGGGCGGGGACATTGAGGTGGTGGGAGAGTGGCGCCACGCCGCCGCCGAGATCCGGGCGGAGGTCGATCGGCACGGCCTCGGGTCTGGGGGAGAGCTGGTGATGTCATTCCAGGATCCCGCCACCGACTCCTCCCTCCTGGCCGCCTATCTGGTTGGCTTCCTCGATCCCGGGGCACCCCGGGCCGGCGCCACCTTGGACCGGGTTCTCAGAGAGTTGGGGCGGGGCCCCATCGTGATGCGCCACACCCCCGAGCGTGACGGGATCCCGGCCCCCTGCTTTCCCTTCATCTTCCCCGGGCTCTGGGCGGCCATGGCCGAAGCCAGCCTCGGGCGTGCTCCCCAGGCGGCGGCTCGCTTCCTGGCAATCTGGCGGTTGGCTGGGCCGGCAGGACAGCTCTCCGAGGTGGCCGACCCCGAGGCCGGGGAGCTGTGGGGCAACTATCCCCAGGTCCAAAGCCAGGCGGCCCTGGTTGAGGCGGCCCTCACCATCTGGGGGGCGCGCCGTTCAGAAGGAATGTGATCGGAGCCACGACCGCTCCTATACTTGGCTTCCCCGTGGCTGGGGATTGCTGCGGCATTCTCGCCCCGTTCGTCTAGTGGCCCAGGACACCGCCCTCTCAAGGCGGAGATCAGCGGTTCGAATCCGCTACGGGGTACCAGGTCCGCCGCCGGCGTGCGGCTGTCCCCCAGGGAGAAAGTGAGCGACAGCGCCGACCCACCGAAGGTCCCGCAGCCCCGGCCGATGGCCGGCCCCCGGGTGGTGCCCCACGGGCATCAGATCCAAGCAGCCCACCGGACGGTGCTGCCGGAGGAGGACGGGGATGGAGTGCGGCGGCTGGCCGAGATCCTCAGCGATAACCCCTCCCCGCTGGGCTCCAAGGCGCAGGTGCGGCTCGCCAGGCTTTGCGGGGAGTTCCCCAGCTTCCTGGACGGGTGGGCCAGGCTGGCCGAGACCGCCTACTCCAGCGGCGATCTGGTCGCTGCCTACGCCTACTCCCGGGTGGGCTACCACCGGGGCCTGGACCGGCTCCGTCAGCACGGCTGGGGCGGCACCGGACTGGTCGAGTGGAGCCAGCCCGCCAACCGTGGATTCCTGCGCAGCCTGTACATGCTCATGGTCGTCGCCGCGGCAGTCGGCGAGGAAGTGGAGGCGGTGCGCTGCCGACAGTTCCTGCTTGACCTGGACCCAGAGGACGGGATCGGCGTGGGGGGACGCCCCCCGCTCGCCAGGGGGGAGGTGGTTCCGGCGGTCGAACTGCCCTAGGTAGCGGGTTGCTCGGCCTCTCCCTCGGGGGGAGCCAGCTTGCCGTCCCTGGGCGGTTGGGCCTTGAAGCCGCCCGCCGTCCGGTGGCCGCCACCCCCGTACCGGGCCGCGATCGCGCTGACATCCACCCCTCCCGACGTCGAGCGCAGGGACCACCGCGCTGCGTCCCCGCTGCCCTGCCACCAGACTCCGGCAAAAGGGTGCCCAGCTGCCAGGGCGTCGCCCAGCTCGCTCTGCAGGACCGGGCTGTTGACGGTGGGCACGATGGTACCCAGGATCTCGACCGGCACGGCGTGGGCGACGATCCGCTCCACCATCCGACGCTGATAGCGGAGCAGGGCCCGGCCCTCGAGGCGGAGCTGCTCCACATCGATGCCATCCCAGGTCCTGAAGTCGAAGTCGTGGGCCCGCAGGGCGGCGGAGACCTCCTCGCTTTCGGGCAGGTCGTTGCGCCACAGGTCACGATCCTGGACGTAGCGGAGCAGGGCCGGCACCGGCACCTCGTGCAGGTACTGCCAGGTCATCACGGCCCCGCTGCGATTCATGTCGAAGATGCAGTAGGGGAGATCGGCCAGCTCGCTGGCGGCTGAGCGATGGTGGTCGAGGACGATCAGGCTGGCGGACGCCTTGGCCAAGCGCTCGGTAGTGCCCCGGTCGTAGGCGAAGTCAGCTATTAGCACGTGCCTCCCCGTGGCGTTGGGGGGTGGCTCGCCGTGACTGACGGGCACGTAGTCGGCATCCTCTCCGAAGCGCTTCCAGGCGGCGAAGGCGGCGCCGAACCCGTCAGGGCAGTCGCCGTGATACACAACAAGTGGACGGGTCCGGGCTCCCTGCGCAGCCATAAGAATCGCGTCCCCCTCTCCACGACCGGCGTCGCTTAGCTGGTGTAGATGAACCCCATGACACCTTGCGTGTTGGGGATATAGCGCTGGTCCTCGTCGTAGCCATTAACAAAATTGGCCTCATCCACGACGAAGCTCGACCCATCTACTCCGACCACCCAGGCCACGTGGCCGTACAGGTAATTGTAGGCACCGCCGGCGCGGAACACGACGATCGAGTCGACCGCTGGTGTCATGCCGATGGGGTAGGGATCGGGAGAGCTTGCATCGCCGGCGATCCACTCGTTGGCGTTGCCGTTCCAGCTCACCGCGGCCTCAGAGGCGGCAAACCAGGTGCACTGCCCGACCGGATAGTCGTCCGGAAAGCCGCCCAGGTCGGGATACCCCGAGTAGACGTGCAGAATCGTCCCCGTCTCCCCCGCGGACCCGCCTCCGGCGGGCGCCGACTCCTCCTCTTCGAGGAGCTGGATTTGGGCCGACAGATCTTGAACCTGGGCGGCGATCTGGGCCGCCTGCCCGGTCAGGTTGTTCTGTTCTGAGCTGTACGTGCTCTCGGCGGCTTGCAGCTGACTACTTTGGCTCTGGAGTCCGCTGACCAGGGCGGCCACCTGCTGCTCCTGGGCTTGCTGTTCGGCCTGCAACACCTTGAGTGAGTCGGCATCCGCGATCAGTTGGGTGGTCAAGGAGGCGAACTGCTGCCGCAGGGTCTGGAGGTCCAGGGTGTTGTCGACGAACTGTGAAATGCCGGAGCTGTTGGCGATGGCATCGGCGAGCGAGGTCCCGGCGCCCCGCTGGTAGAGCACCGTGACCAGCCCGGCGAGTTGGGTCCGATCGGTCGCCATCTGTGCTTGGGTGGTGGCCAACCGATTGTTGGTGGTGGTCAAGGCGCCATTGATCTGGCTGAGCTCGGTCTGGTCCTGAGTCAGCTTCTGCTGGATCACCGTGATCTGGTTCGCCGTGGCGGCGGCCTGCTGCCCCGCTGTCGCCGCCTGGCCCTGCAGGGCAGAAAGCTGGCTCAGTAACGCTGACTGCTGTTGCTGGAGAGCCTGGATCTGCGAGGCGATGCTGGCCACGGCAGTACCGGTAGTCAGGAGAGAGGCGGCCATAGCGACGATGCCGAACACACCCAGCTGGGCGGTGGCGCGTAGTGCTCGCTTGGTTCGAGATTGAGACATGGGTGGGACGTGAGATGTGATTGTCTCGGCCTCCGACTCTAACAGTGATCACGGTCGGTTGCAAGTTCGGTCACAGTCCGGTAGTGGGTCGGTTTGCGGCTGGAGCGGGGCCGGGAGCTGGCGGCGGCCTCGGGGACTCGCTAGCCCGTGCGCAGCGAGTGGTCGGTGAGCGCGGACCACTTGGCGCAGCGTCCCCGCCCGCGGCCGACCACTCTGACTGGGATGCCGACCGATCCCTCTTGGCCGAAGGTGGTGATCTCGCCGGTCGCCCCGGCCGTCCGCCACGCCCGGGAGCGACGGCATCGCCTCCGGCAGCTGCCGGGGCTGCGCCAGCCCTGGATTCGCCTGGGGCCGGATCGGTGCCGACTCCAGCACGAGCCGTCCGCCGTGACACTCCGACAGGCAGTGCATGAGGCGTCTGCCCCCTCGGGCGTGGCCGACCTGAGCCGCCGCAGAGGAGGTCTGCTTCTGATCGCCTCCCCCCTGCATCCGGCGACTAGCCGTACTGCTCACATGGGGTGTGTGGACCCGCGTCGCCGGAGGAAGGACGCCGAGCGCGGGTTGGGCGCGATGGCCGCCGCCCCTTCGGGCGCCCCACTTCTGACTCAGGTGCCGCGGGGGCGGCCGTCGACCAATGCCAGCGCGCGGTCGGCGGCGTCGGCCACCTTCTGGTCGTGCGAGGCCAGGACCACGATGTTGCCCTTGTCACCATGGGCGCGCAACAAGCCGAGCACCAGGGCCCGCTTCTCGGCGTCAAGCTCCGAGGTCGGCTCGTCGGCGACCAGGACCTCGGGTGCGGCGGCCAGCGCCCGCGCCACGCTCGTCCGCTGCCGCTGACCTCCGGAGAGATCTCGAACCAGCCGATTCGCGCTGTCGGCGAGCCCCACGGCGACAAGCGCCTCTCGGGTTCGTTCCGCCACCTCGGCGGGGGCCAGGCCCCGGGCCTGGAGCGGGAGGGCGACGTTCTCAGCGGCGGTGAGCACCGAGACCAGTCCATGGTTCTGCAGCACGATCCCGAAGCGACGGCGCACGGCATCGCCACTGGAAAGTGGCTGCCCATCCAGAAGCACCTGGCCGCGATCCGGCTCCTGCAGGCCGGCCATCACCAGCAGCAGGGTCGTCTTCCCCGACCCCGAGGGCCCCGTGATCACGACCGTTTCCCCGGCGGCAACCTTGAGATCGACCTTGTCGAGGATGACCCGGGAGCCCACGTCGACACCCACCCCTTGGGCCCAGAGTTCACGGACCATCGGAGTCAAGCTCCGTGTTGCTCAGATCGACCCCGGTGGAGTGGCGGCGGACCCGGAGCAGGGTGCCGGCGGGGATCCACTCCAGCACCTCCGGGGGGAGCTGGACGCTACCGTCCCGTCCTACCACTGCGTACTCTTCACCCCGCCGGCCCTCCGCTCCGATGCGACCGTCCCGGATCGTCACGGTCCGGGGCATCGCGGCCGCCACCGCCGGGTCGTGAGTGACAGCGATCAGGGTCGTGCCCAGCTCCCGGTGCACCTTGAGCAGGAGTGCCACCACCAGGTCCCGGCTGGCTCGGTCCAGCTGGCTGGTCGGTTCGTCGACCAAGAGCAAGGTGGGTGCGGTCGCAGCGGCAACGGCGATCGCCACCTGCTGCTGCTCCCCGCCGGACAGGCCGGCGACGGTCTGCCTGGTGATCGACTCCAAGCCCAGCAGCCCGAGCAGCTCGGCCGGCCCCCAGGGCAGAGGGTCGCGGCGACGCCGGCGGGCCCCCCACTGGGCGAAGCTGATGTTCTGCTCGGCCGTACCGAAGCCGAGCAGATTGCGCATCGGATCCTGGAGCATGAGGCTGATGTCGGTGGCCCGGAGCTCGAGCAGCCGGCGGTCGGTCGCCCGACCCAGGTCCTGCACTCCGACCCAGACGTGGCCCGAGGACGGGCGCAGCAGCCCGGCCAGCAACGCCAGCAGGGTGGACTTCCCCGCCCCGGATGGGCCGAGCAGGGCGATCGCGCCGCCCGCTTCCACATCCAGATCTACCCCTCGGAGGGCGACCACGTCCCCTCCGGGGCTGGGATAGAGGTGGACCACGGCGTCGCAGTGGACCGCCACGCCCCTGGGGGCATCGGTGGGAGCGCCGGCGGTCATGGGGCCTCGCTCCGGAGCGCCTGGTAGCTGGCCCGCCGCAGCACCGCCGCCGAGGTCGCCGCGGCGGCGCTGGCGAGCACGATCAGCAAGACCGCCGCGGTGATCAGGATCGGCACCCAGGGCAGGCTGGTCGCCGGGGGAGGCGCTCCCACGTTGCTGCTGAACTGAGGCACCGAGGACAGGGCCAGGATTGCCCCTACGATCCCCGCCAGCAGTCCCAGGGCGACTCCCGGCACCACCACCAGCAGTTGCTCCTCCAGCAGGGAGATCAGCAGCGTTCGGCGGGACACCCCAATCGCGCGCAGGACCGCCAGCTCGAAGATGCGACCCCGGGCGCTCATCAGGGCGAGAGCCACGCCGGAGCCGACGGCCAAGAGGGTGGCTGCGCCGGCCGCGAACAGGAAGAACAGATAAGCGAAGGCCAGCCCTCCGTGGTTCAACCGGTAGAGAAGTGGGCCGGGCGTCTGCGACGACTCGATCTTGAGGCCGGCCGAGAGCAGTCCCCGAACGACTCGGGCTGGCGTGCCAGGAGCGAGCCAGACCTGATCGCTGGTGGCGAACGGAGCGCTGGTCTCAGCCCTCACCGCCAGCGGTAGGCCGATCATGAAGCCGTATTCCCCCAGCCGCGGCAGGGCCACCGTCTCCCTGGTCAGGTTGAGGATCACTTCGGTGCCGTCGAAGTCCTCGGCGGAGGCGTCCACCGGGTCGCTCTCCTGGCTGGCGGCTGTGGTGATCCCCGGGAGGGTCACGGGCAGCGCCCCCGGCGTCAGCCCGGGGACCAGCAGCTCGGACTCCGAAGCGGTGAACCGTGCCACCAGCTCGCCATCCGGGGTTTCCCGGGCCGCTGCCCCGAAAAAGGCGGGCTGCCAGTACCCGCGCCGGGAGAACCCGCCGAAGGCTGTGTGCCAGGCTGCGTGGGCGCCGCTCCTGGTCTGGAGTGTGGACAGGGTCAGGGAGAAGCTCACACTTTGAGGGCCGCTCAGGATGGCGGTCCAGTACGGGACCAGTTCGGTCACCCGGCAGCCGCCGATGCAGGCGGAAGGTAGCGAGGCCACGTAGGTATGGCTGCCGGGTCGAAGATCTCCGAAGTCGACCAAGGTGAGATTGCTGCCGGGGTCCAGGAGATTGAACTGGAGGTCAGGCTCCGGGTTCGGCACGCCGCTCAGGCCCACCGTCACCCGAACCTGTGAACCCGTCAGCATCACCGCCGGGCTCACCCGAGGCTGGAGCCAGCGGACGAGCTGACTCAGGCTGCTGGCGCTGACGGAGCTCGGCCAGTAGCCGACCCTCCGCAGCCGGGCCGCGTCCACGGCGAGCAGGTTCTCGCTGGGGGTGAGCGACTCCTCGGCGGCCATCGCGTACCTTCCCGAGGGGTCCGCGCGGCGGACAGCTTCGACGAAGTTCACTGACTCGGGCACGCGAACCTGCAGTACCCTGGCCGCGCCGACCTCGAAGTCGGCTCGCACCACTCGGTTGCTGGCGGCAACCGCCCAGCCGACCACCGCGAACGAGGCGAGCCCGGTGGCCAGGGCCACCACCAAGATCTGGCGCAGGTTAGCCGGGCGGCGCGCCACCTGCCGCACCGCCAGGCCAGCCGCCAGCCGTTGGGAGTTCCGGGTCCCTCTGATGGCCACCGCGCATGCGACGGGCACCAGCCTGACTCCCAGCACTCCAATCGCGACCGCGATCAGGCCAGGGGCGAACAGGGCGAGGGGGTTCGGCTGCCCTCCGTTCAGAACGCCTGACACCCTCAGCTCGACCATGGCGCCGATGGCCAGAACCACCGCCATCCCCTCGAACGCCGCCCGGGCGGCGGCGGATGCGCTTGCCTCCGACCCGGTCAGCTCGTCGGACAGTCGGCGCTGCAGGATCCGTCGGGCCGCAAACAAGGTGGCGAGGAGGCCGCCGGCGAAGGCCGCCAGGGCCGCATAGATGACCAGTCCAGACATCAGAACCGGCGCGTTGTTCAGTGTCAGGGCTGAGGCCAGGCGCATCGCGACCCAGCCCAGAAGCACTCCCAACGGAAGGGCGGCGACGAGAATGGCCACCGGTTCCAGCAGTCCTACGGCCAGCACCGAGCGCCGCCGGAAGCCGTGGAGCTTGGCTAGGGCGATCTCCCTCTGCCGTGCCTCGACGGTCCGCGCCACCAGCCCGAAGAGGACGAACAAGGTGAGCAACACCAGCTCCAGGGACACCAAGACCACGATCGCCAGCATCAGGTTGTCCTGCTGGCTGACCCCGGCCAGCTCGCCTGTGAGGGAGGTGGTGGTTGGGGCCAGGTACGTGGTGTTGGCCGCATAGGCGAANNGCAGGCGGAACTGCACCAGAGCCGAGAGGGGAAGCGCCCGGACCGTGGACGGCACCGTGAAGAAGCCGTCCACTTGAGGCAGCTGCTGGCTCGCCGCCGGCGCGTGCTGGTGCAGGAAGCCGGCGATTCCCGCCGACGACCTGGGTAGCCCGGCGTAGTCGAAGTAGTTGTCGCCCATCCAGTAGGAAGCGCTGGCGGTTCCGGCCTTGACGATGCCGACCACGGTGACGGTCACTGGCGTGGGGTAGTTGTGCGAGCGGGTCACGATCTGGCTCCCCAGGGGCGCCTGCAGCACCAGGGAGGTGCGCCTGGTGACGGCCACTTCGTCGGTGGCGCTCGGGCACCTGCCCGAGACAAACCTGAGGTGGGCACAGACGTCCGTGCGCGCCACCAGGTCGGTCACGAATGAGTCGCCGTGCGGCCTGGCGGGGATGGTGACGCCGGCGTCCAGGGTCACGATGGCCGGTGCGTACCAGCGGCCCAGTCGGTAGTGGTGGGCCAGGGGCAAGAGGGCCTGGGCACGGGCGGGCAGGGCGCCGAGGGCGGGGCTGGGCGCGGCGGTGATTCCGTTGGCGCTGGCGGACGAGTCGGCCAGGGTGGTATGGAGGACGCTGCTGGAGACAGCGCTGTAGTAGAGCGGGCCCGCCGTCGCGGCCAGGACCGCGGCCGTCGCCACTGCCATCAGGGCCACGCTGGCTCCGGCCCTCCACTTGATGGCTCTCAGCAGGAGGAAGAAGGGCTGCACCGCAGCGCTATCCCCGGTTCCGCCGATGCCGAGATCGGCCCCAGGGTTTCTGGCCCTGGCGGGGAGCTGCCGGACGCGCCTCCGGCTCCGGCCCAGGAGTGAACCGACACCCCTGAACCGTGACGGGGTCCGGTATAGCCGGGAAGCACTGGATCGGGTTCAAGATCGGCTTTTCCCCCCGTGAGGCCCACGAGCCCCGACTCCGGTATCTATTCAAGCCGGGATACTGCCCGGTCCGGGCCCTGCGGCGCTCCGGTTACGGGGAAGCAGCCAGCCGGGCTGGGGTCCCCCAATGGTAGTCGGCGGCTGCGAATTCCGCTAAAGGGCTCATGTCCAGCTCGAGGTGAAGCCGCCGCCGGTCGAACCACTCCGTCCCTTCCAGGGAGCGCGCCCGACGCCGTCGAGCTCATGCCCGAGCGCCGCTGGGGGAAAGCTCCGTGACCTGGAGGCCGTAGGAGGGATCCGCCAGCGCGCCGGCTCAACTGTCGAAGGTTGAGTCCACCGAGGTCATCTCCCTCGCCTCCGCTTGGCACCCGGCGTGGGGGATCGCCAGATCCGGGGCCTCATGGTTGGGGTGGTGCCCCAGTCCCTGCCCCGGCTCGCCGCGGTGGGCCCCAGCGCTGCCCGCGTGGGGCGGGCGCTCAGGCCGGGGCTTGAGGCCATCCCCATTTGCCGCTCCCGCGGAGACCTGGGGCTGGTCCTCGCTCCAGCCCGGCTGCGATGGGATCCTCCGGGGTCCCCTCGCGGCTCGGCCTCCCCAGTCTTGGCCCAGGCGTGAGACCTTCCTCGACGCCTCTGCCGGGGCTCACGCCGTCACCTCCTCGCTCGGTCCGGCGGACACCCTGGACTCCCTCATCCCGGGAACCCCGGTCCGAGAGTGCCCAGCACCGTCGCCGGCCGCGGAAAGCGCCAGAGCCGATGGGGGATTTCGCCTATCACGCAACGAGGCTATCCCCCGGGCACGGCCACCCGAAACGCGCCACCCTGCGCTGATGCGGTCCTGGGTCCGCCTAGATTCGCTCTCGCTGAGGGCCATCCTGCCGACTCCCGCGCCGGCTCGGCGTGCGAGCGCCTTCCGCGCCCACCGGCGCGCCGGGACCTCAGCGACCCCAGCCAGCTGGCCAGAAGGGGTGGGCCACCCCTGATTCAGGTAGAACGAGCATCCGCTGACGCGGCTTGACCGGGAATCGGCAGAAGGGAGCGGCGGCGTAGCGACTGAGCCCACAAATGACACACAAGGGTGGATCTCATGGATAGTGGTTCATACGTCATTGGCATTGACAGCGGCACCTCGGTGGTCAAGGTCGCGGTGTTCGACCTGCACGGCCGAGAGATTGCCGTCGCGAGTAGGAAGACCCCGGTGGTGGAGGCTCATCCCGGGTGGTCCGAGTTCGACATGGACGTCGACTGGCGAGAGACGGCAATGGCGATTCGCGACGCCCTGGCCTTGGCCAAGGTCTCACCCCACGAGATTGCGGCGGTGGGCGTGTCCGGGAAGGGCATTGGTATCTGCTTCCTCGACCAGGATCTGAGGCCGGCCCGGGCTGCTGTGCTCTGGAACGATGCCCGCGCCGTGCCCCTGATGGAGCAGTGGATGGCCGACGGCACCATGGATCAGATCTTCTCCGTCAGTGCCAACTGGCTGGTGCCGGGCGACATGGGCCTGGTGGTCCCGTGGATGGCCCAGAACGAACCGGAGATGCTCGCGAGGACGCGCACCATTTGTCTGCCCACTGGCTGGCTGGCATTCAAGCTCACCGGTGTGCTCCAGTTCAATCGAGCGGATGCGTACAGCCAGATCGACGTCAAGACACTGGAGTACTCGGACCGGATCTTGGAGGCCGAGGGAATCTCAGCGTATCGGCACATCTACCCTGAGTTCGGGGATCCCTGGGATGTCGTTGGGCAAGTGACCAGCATCGCCGCCGCCGAGACAGGCCTGGCCGCCGGTACCCCAGTCGTGCGCCTCGGATTCGACGTGGTCGCCTGTGCCGCCGGAGTCGGGGCCGTGAATTCTGGTCAGGCCAACATCATCCTGGGCACGGCGGGAGTCTTGGAGCTGGTTCTCGATGAGCCGCTCTTCGAGCCCGACCGGCTTGGGCTGCAGTACATCCACTCGGTGCCAGGCAAGTGGCTCAAGCTGATCGCGCCGATGTCCGCTACACCTCATGTGGACTGGTTCGTGAACGAGCTCGGCGCCGCCGAGCAGGCTCGTGCCAAGGCCGAGGGCCGAGGCCTCTTCGACATATTCGACGAAGAGGTTGCCCAGGTGCCGGCGGGGTCAGGAGGGGTCCTCTTTCACCCCTACATGAGCTCTAACGGGGAGCGGGCGCCGTTCACCAAGACGACCGCCAAGGGCAACTTCTTCGGCCTCGGCTGGCACAGTGGGCGGACGCATCTCCTGCGGGCCATCTATGAGGGAATCGCCTTCTCCAACAAGCATTGCCTGGATGTCAGCCCGGTCAAGGTTACGGACATTCGCCTTTCGGGGGGCGGCGCGAAGAGCCCGGTGTGGGCCCAGATCTTTGCCGACATCCTGGATGCCACCATTCGAATCCCGTCGGGCGCGGAGCTGGGCGCCAAGGGAGCGGCGTGGCACGCGGCCCATGCCGTCGGATTGTTTCCCACTCGGGAGGAGGCCATTGCCGCGTTCTGCGCGGTGGAGCGGTCCTATGAGCCGAACCCGGAACTGACGGGTGCGTATGCTGAGCTCTACGAGATCTACAAGTCGATTCCCTATGCCTTGTTTGATGCTTGGGATGCGCGGGCGCGCTTCCTCCAGCACTGGCCGGGGGACGTTTGAGAGGCTGTCGCAGAAGCGGGCAGATGGATGCCTCGGGAAGGGAGGCTCAGTTCCTCGCGCGGTGCGCGGTGGAGGTGGCCATGCCGACGCAGGGCGGCCACCGTGGGCCGGGTGAGAGCTGAGATGCTGTCGGTGCGGAGGGCGGCGTGAGCGTGCGCCTCGGCTCGGCGCCTTGGAGGGCGTCCGAGCCGAGCGTGCTGCTCTTCGCTCGGCCGGGGTGAGGGCGGTGGCCGATGTTCATCGATGAGCGAGGGCTGAGGATGCTGGGTGGCCGCCCCGGACGGGGTGGGGAGAAGCGCCCGATCAAGGCGAGAGGGGCGTCGGCCGGCAGCCCCGGTCGGCGCCACGCGGAAGGGAGCGGAGCGACGCGGCTTGCCGCCTGGCAAGGCGGTGCGGGCGACTGAATGGAGCGAAGTCAATGAGCGATCTCAGTGTGGAGGAGCTCGCGGCGCGCATCGATGCTTCCGGGCCGATCGCTGCGGCCACCGACGATGAGATGCGCGGGTGGTTCTCGCAGATTGGGGCCTGGAAGCTAGCTGCGGTAGCCGTCGAACCGAGCTACGTCAGCTTGGCCCACGACTGGTTCGGCCCGCTAGGGCAGGTGGTGTGCGCATTGATCTCCTATCCGTTGGGGGCCATGCCCACCGGGGCCAAGATGGTGCAGGCGGAACGGGCCTTGACGGACGGGGCGGATGAGATCGACATCGCGATGGACCTCTCCGCCTTTCGTTCTGGAGACTATCGCAAGGTTGTGGACGACTTGCGGGCGGTCCGGTGGCTCGCTGGGGAACGCACCGTCAAGTGCATCTACTACTCCGCGCTCCTGAGCGAGGAGGAGAGTTTGAGGGCGGCGTCATTGGCGCTGGAGGCTGGGATCAGCTATCTCAAGACCAATCCCGGCTACGGCAACGTGACCAAGCCTGAGGACATCGCCGCCATCAAGCGGGAGTTTGGAGACCGCCTCCGGGTCATGGCTTCTGGCGGGGTCCGCAGTTATGCGGACGCGATGAAGATGATCGGGGCCGGTGCTGATCGCGTCGCCACGAGCGCTTTGGGCAGTCTTCTGGGAGGCTAGGAGTACCGCAGATGCTGGATTCTGAGTCGGCGCTGGCCAGTGTCATTGACCAGACAAACTTGACTCTGGGCTGTACCCGGGATGAGATTGCCGCTTTCTCCGAGGAGGCTCTCGTCTACCGGTTTCACTCGGTTTGCGTCCTGGCCAACATGGTGCCGTATGCCCGCCGGGTCGTGGCGGGCACAGCGACGGTGGTGGCGGCCTGCGTTTCGTTCCCCCTGGGGATGGATATGGCCGGAACCAAGGCGTTCGAGGCCCGCGAGGCGCAGGAGATGGGTGCGACGGAGATCGACATGGTGATCCACACGGGCAGGGCCCGGGCGTTGGACAGTGGTTACCTGGCGAGCGAGGTGGCGGCGGTTCGCGCGGTGATGCCGAGCCGTCATGTGCTCAAGGTGATAATCGAGATGCCCCTGCTTGACCGCGAGCAGGCGATTGCGGCCGCCCGGGCGGCGGAGTCGGGCGGGGCCGACCTGGTCAAGACCTCGACCGGATTCAAAGGTCTGAAGATCCGGGCCACCCTGCCGGAGGACGTGGCTCTGCTGCGATCGGTGCTGAGGCCGGAGACGGGCATCAAGGCGGCCGGGGGGATTCGTTCTCTGGATGACCTTGAGGCACTGGTGGAACTCGGTGCCACCCGCATCGGGACATCGAGCGGAGTAGCCATCATGGAGGCGTACCGGAAGCGGAGCGGGTGATCCGCTGGGGTGGGCCGGGAGCGGCCGCGCGAGCTCGCCGTTGAGTCGGGTGCCTTCCGCGACCGGGGGGGCGGCTGTCGGCGAGGCTTGGGCGTTGTGGCACGGGGTAAGGGCATCGCCCTGGCCGTGCTGCCTCACGTCGGGCCCGGGGGGTTCACGACGTTCCTGGCCGGCAGCTGGCCGCTGCGGGAACGTGACGGTTCGCATCCCCGTCAGCCGAGGTGCTGCCCTCGGCGCCGGTGGCCCAACCGTGCGACATCATGTCCCGGAAGCACCTGACCGGGCTGGCTAGGTCCCCTCGGACGGGTCCGCCGCCGGCGGCGGGGGCGGTATCGCCGGCGCGACTTGCGCCGCCTCCTGTCCTGCCCGATGGGCCTGGCGCTGCCGGGCCACCTGGAGCAGGTTGTCGTGCTCAGCGCTGGGCACGCGGTGGGGCGGGCGCACCGGCACCAGCGACGACTCCAGTCGCCCCTGGCGAGGCCCGGACCACGGTCCCGGCGGGGCCTCGACCATGGCGGCCAGGCGATAGGCCATGGTCTCGTAGTTGACGCGCCAGCCGCGGAAGTGGGGCCAGGCCTCCTCTGCGCTCCTCTCCGGCTTCCACCCGACCGCGCGCACCCGCTTGACGCCGAATTCGAAATCGCCGAACTGGAGCTCGATCGGGGCATCGGGCAGCGGGTCCGCCGAGAAGGGGATCCCGCTGACGTTGCAGAGCCTGCGCAGGCAGACGACCCCCATCCGCAGAAAGGGGCGGGCCGAGGAGGGAGCCGTCAGCGGGTTGAGGGCCAGTTGCATCGCCGCGGCGTCCATGCAGGCCAGCAGGGCCAGGATCCAGGACGTCCGTGGCTCCGGCGAGCGGAAGTAGAGCAGGGTGCTGTAGCTGGTGTGGCTCTCGGCAACGTCGGCCGCCCACTGCTCCCAGTCGTGGTAGAGGTCGGCCAGATGTTCGAGGTTGTCGATCAGCGCGTGGCGAGCGAGGATCTCTGGCCCCCAGGGCGGGGACCCGCTGCTGCTGTCCAGCATGGTCACCAAGGTCTCCCGGCGGTTGAAGGACCCGTAGAGGGTGGGTAGGTAGGAGATCTGGAGCGCCACCACGATCACCCCCGACGCGGACTCCAGGAAAGCGATGGCGGTCGACAGCCCGCTCTCGGCGCGGGACAACCCCAGGGGCAGGATCGACGAGGCGCTCAGCCTGATCGCCGCGGAGTAGGCCCCCTTGCCGCTGCACCAGAAGAGCAGGCTGTAGCCCAGCACCAGCAGCCCGATCCAGACCACCAGCCGGAGCACCAGGAAGAGAGGAGCTCCCTGGGCGAGGATCAGATCGCGGTCCATGTAGTCGGATCGGGTCCTGGCCACGAAGGTGGTGGCCCCCTGGACCGCCCACGCGGTCATGGCCGAGAGCCGCGAGGGCACGGCCCTCGGGACGATCACCGTCCGGATCACGCTGCCCAGGGTGCCGAAGGTGAGGAAGAGCCCGACCAGGAGGGCGACGAGCCGCGCCACGATCATGGCCTCAACTTCTAGCAGATCGCCCAAGCGCGAGGGGCTCGGCCCGGCGGCTGGAGCGCCGCCTCGGGGCCAGCGAAGGCCGCAGCGCTGCCGCGGTGAGGCGCTGGCACCTGGCCTGGCCCCACCTCTCGCAGGCTTGCCCCGGGCCTGCAGGTGGCGGGTCGGCCGCAGGGCTGGATGTCGCCAGGCACGGGCCGCTGAGGCGGCAACTCTGGGTGCGGAGGTCGGGTCGGCCGGTGGGAAGCGACCGAGGCCAGGGACTTGGAGTCAGCGGGTGGCGGTTCTCCGCGGATGCGAACTCGCCAGTCCCCCGACGCCCCGATGCGCCCGCCTCGAAGAGGCCGACGCCCTCCGGATTGACTGCGGGGAAAGGCGCCCTAGGTCCCATAGGGTTTTGTCAAGCCCGGTAGCTGGGGTCGAAGGGCTGGCCGTTGCGCCAGACTCCCCAGACCAGGCTCAGCGACTTGCTCATGCAGTGCCCGAGGGCGTTCATCTTCGACTTGCCAGCCTCTCGCTTGCGCCGGTAGTGCGCCGCGATCACGGGGTTGTGCTGGGT
>PLTL01000104.1 GCA_003164475.1 Candidatus Dormiibacterota bacterium
AGCCGACCCTGCAGGCGGGCGAGCTCGATGCCGCCAGTGCCTACCTTCCCCAGGCGGTCCAGCTGGGGCTGCCCTACATCGCGCTGCCGTCCAGCATCGACTTCGGTGACCCCGCCGACGCCAAGGACTACGCCAAGGTCTCCGTGACCATCGCCCCGGGCCAGGTGGCCCACGGCTCACTCCTCACCCTGGAGGCCTCGGTCTTGAAGGGGTCCGACCCCGCCGCGGCGACCGCCTTCGTGGCCTTCCTGCTCAGCAGCAAGGGCCAGCACCTGCTCACCAAAGAGGGCTACATGCTCCTCAAGCCGACGCTCCTGGGCCAGGCCTCCGCCGTTCCCCGGTCGATCCGACAGGCGGTTCAGAAGGGGTGATCGGACCGCGCGTCCCCACCCTGGGGCGCGCGCCAGCGACTCGCGCGACGACCCTGCTGGCCCTGGTCGGCGCCGGGATCGTCTGGGTGGCGCTGCTGGGGCCACTGATCACGCTGTTCACCCAGCTCTCGGTGAGCTCGGTCGTCAGGGCCCTGGAGCGGCCGGGGGCGCTCCAACCCCTGGTTGTCTCGGTCCTCGCATCCCTCGTGGCCCTGGCGGTGATCCTGCTGCTGGGCACCCCTCTCGCGTACCTCCTGGCCAGGGGCAGGCTTCCCCTGCCCCGGCTCTGGGAGGTGGGGGTGATCCTGCCCCTCCTGACCCCACCCCTGGTGGTCGGGCTGCTCCTGATCTTCATGGTCGGTCCCGCCACCCCGATCGGGGCAGCGCTGAGCCACCTCAACCTCACCGCGTCTGACACCTTCTTCGCCCTGGTGATCGCCGAGATCTACGAGTCCGTGCCCTACTACGTGCTCGGTGCTGAGGCAGCCTTCGCCAGCGTGGACCCCGAGCTGGAGCAGGCGGCGGCGCTGCTCGGCGACCGTCGCTGGCGGACCTGGCGGCGTGTCACCGCCCCCCTGGCCTCGCCCGGCCTGGCCAGCGCCCTGGCGGTGACCTGGGCTCGGGCGATGGGTGCCTTCGGAGCGGTCCTGATCATCGCCTACCACCCCTTCGGGCTCCCGATGCAGATCTGGGCCACCCTTCAGGAGACCGGGCTCAGCTCGGCGCTGCCCTACGCACTCGTTCTCTTGGTCGTGGCCCTGCCGCTGCCGGTTGCCGCCTACCTCTGGAGTGCCCGTGCTCGCCGCCGACTTTGAGGTGCGGCGGCGTAGCTTCCCGGTGGGGCTGAAGCTCCACCTGTCGGCTGGGGAGAAGGTGGCGGTGCTGGGACGTTCCGGGGCCGGCAAGACCACGGTGCTGGAGGCGCTTGCCGGGCTGCTGCCGCTGAGCCGGGGACAGATCCGACTCGACGGGGCCCTGCTCAGCTCGGCACGACCGAGGGCGATCGTCCCTCCCGGCCGGCGTGGGGTGGGACTGCTGCGGCAGAACCCGGGGCTCTTCCCCCACCTCAGCGTGCTCGACAACATCCGCTACCCGGAGGGCACCACCAGCGCCAGCGCCATCGCCACCGCGGAGCGACTAGGTCTGGGCGCGCTGCTGAAGGCCCGGCCCCGGACCCTCTCTGGGGGGGAGGCTCAGCGGGCTGCCCTGGCCCGGGTGCTCCAGATCCGAGCCCGGCTCCTCTGTCTGGACGAGCCCTTCAGCTCGCTGGACCGGCCCCTCGGCCGGCAGCTGCTGGAGCTGGTCAGTCAGGAGCTTCAAGGATCGCGGACGGCGGCGCTGCTGGTGACCCACCAGCTGGACGAGGCCCAGGCCTTCGCCGACCGCCTGATCGTGATCGACCGTGGGATGATGCTCCAGGTGGGCGATCCCAGAGAGGTGGTGCTGCATCCCGCCGTGGCCGGGGTGGTGGAGCTGGTGGGGTACCGGGGGTGGCTCCGGCGCGGGCGCCAGCAGATGGCGGTTCACCCCGAGCTGGCCCACCCCCTCTCAGAGCTGTCACCGGCGCCAACGGTGTCCGGCCGGGTGGTCGGCGCCCGCCCGCAGGGGGCCCGGTTCGAGCTGGAGCTGGAGGCTGGGGGCGGCTGGCAAGGCCGCTTCCATTGCCTCGTTGACGAGCCTCTCGCCAACGGCACCACCTTGGGGTTCGGTCCCATCGGCGTCCGGGTCTTCGACGACCGTGGGCAGCCCACCGATGTCTGAGCTTCGCCCGCCCAGGAGGGTGCCGCTGCCCGGGGCGGCTGAGGCCGGGCGCCGACTCCGGCTGGCCCGGCTCGCGGCCGGTCTCTCCCAGGGCCAGCTGGCCCAGGCCTGCGGGGTGAGCCGCCAGGCGCTGGCTGGGGCCGAGACTGGGGCCTGGTCGCCATCGCTGGCGGTGGCGCTCAGGTTGGCCGAGGCGCTGGGAACCACGGTGGACCAGCTGTTCGCCGCTGAGGATAGGGGTCGGGAGCTGGACGTGACGCCGCTGGCCCCAACCGGGCCCGGCGGCCGGGTCCGGATCGCCAGGGTGTGGGACCGCTGGGTGAGCCTGCCTCTGGCTCGCGACCGGGCCATGATGCCCGGCTTCGCCCCCGCCAACGGCCTTCTCGCCGGGGGTGGTACGAGGGCCCGCCTCTGGGGTACCGGGCGCTCAGTGCTGGTGGCGGGTTGCGACCCGGCCCTCAACCTGCTCGCTGGCCCGGTGGCGGCCGCCGGTGACGGGTGGGCCTTTGACTGGTGGCCCTGCGGCAGCGATGAGGCGCTGCGGCTGCTCCGGGTGGGGCTGGTGCACGCTGCGGCGGTCCACTACCCGGCTGGCGAGCGGGGCCAGCAGGGGCAGGACGCTGAGCTCGCCTCGCTGGGGTTCGCCCGGTGGAGAGAGGGGCTGGTCTTCCGGCCCCTGCCCAGCCCGGTGGTTCGCTCGGTCGAGGATGCGGTGCGGCGCCGGCTGCGCTGGGTCAACCGGGAACGCGGTGCCCAGGCGAGACGGCTGCTCGACCAGCAGCTGGCGGTCCTGGGTCTGGCCGGTGCCGAGCTTCCCGGGTACGACGTTGAGGCATCGGGGCACCTGACGCTGGCGAGCGCAGTGGCCGTCGGGGCCGCCGACGTCGGGGTGGCGACCGAACCCGCGGCCTTGGCCTACGGTCTGGGCTTCCTACCCCTCACCGAGGAGGAGTGCGTTCTCCGCATCGCCCGGCGGCGGCTCGACACCCCCGAGCTCCGCCTCCTGCTGGCGGTCCTGGCGGGGGCCCAGCTGCGGCGGGAGCTGGAGGCCCTGCCAGGCTACGACGCCGGGGTTGGGGGGGAGGATCTGAGCCCCACCCACTCCACGGACTAGGGGCGTCGGGCCAGCCGCTCGCCGGTGAAGCGCGGAGCACGGGGCTCGAGCTCCCGACGTCGATCGTGAGCCCGACCCGGGTGGTTTGGCTGACCTCGGCCTGGCTTGGCGGGTCCCGGCGGACCGGGGCCCGCTGTGCTTCGGGGCGGTGGGACCGCCACGGGGGCGAGCCTGGACCAAGTCCGGCGACTGGCGGAGTCGGAGAGGTGACGGCAATCGCGGTACCTCCCTGTGGGACACAGGCGAGATCCGGAGGGTCAGCAGAGGTATGAGCAATTTCTACGACACGTCGACACTCCCCACGGATGCGATGTTGCAGGCCATCCAGAGGGCTCGCTTGGGGGACGACGTCTATGGCGAGGACCCCACCGTCAGAGAGCTGGAGGCTCTCACGGCGGGGATTCTGGGCAAGCAGGAGGCGGTTCTGATGCCCAGCGGCACCATGGCCAATCTGGCCGCGGTGTTGAGCTGGACGCGTCCTGGGGACGAGGTGGTAGTGGAGGCTGAAGCGCACATTCTCTACTACGAGGCCGGGGGCCTGAGTGCGGTCGCCGGGTGCATCCCTCTGCCGGTTCAGGGTGATCGGGGCGTGCTTCGGGCGGAGGCCGTCGCAGCACGGCTTCGGGAGCCGAATCAGCACTACCCCCACACGTCGCTGCTCTGTGTCGAGAACACCCATAACCGGGCGGGCGGCACGATCACGACGGTCGCGGTGATGCGAGAGCTGCGGGAGCTCTGCGACCAGCACGGGCTCGCCCTGCATGTGGACGGGGCGCGGCTCTTCAATGCGAGTGTCGCGCTTGGAGTTCCCGCATCCGAGTTGGTGGCCTCCGCCGACTCTGTGTGCATCGCCCTGAGCAAGGGCCTAAGCGCTCCCGTGGGGTCGGTGCTGGCAGGGTCAGCGGCCTTCGTCGCCAGGGCCCGGCGCAGCCGGAAGATGCTCGGTGGGGGCATGCGTCAGGCCGGAATCATCGCGGCGGCGGGGCTGGTGGCGCTGCAGACCGGGATCGACAGGCTCGCTGAGGACCATGCCCGCGCCCGTCGCCTGGCCGAGCGGCTCGCCGGCCTGCCCGGCTTGGGGGTGCAACCAGCCGCGGTGCAGACCAACTTCGTGATGGTCGACACCGCAGGGTGGGGCCTCACGGCGGAGCAGCTTGTCGACGAACTGAAGGCGCGGGGCATCCAGGCAGCAGCTCGGCCGCCTTACTCGGTGAGGTTCGTGACCCACCGCCAGATTGGCGATTCCGAGATCGATGAACTCGTCGATGCCATGAGGGGCATCGGCCAGCGCCGGTGAGGGCGAAACGCCTACGGGTCTCGAGGTAGCGCGGGCATGCAACCGTACCTGGCGCCGCCTTTCCCAGCCAATTGCTCGGCGGAGCGGCGATTCGCGGACAGGTACGGCTGGCTCGTGTTGGAGTGGAATGGGTGGCTGGGGCTATCCCGTGTCGCCCCGAGCCGGTCGCCGTGAGAGCGGGGATTGGGCACGATGATCCCTGGTATCGTCTCCGGCGTCGCGCCATGGCCTCCCGGCTGGCGACCCTGAGCCTCAGGGGGCCGGCCGCCGAGGTCGATCGCCCTGTCAACCGACTTGCTCATGCCCCTGGGGACCGCCCGAGCCGAGGCCGGACCCTTGGGCACCACTCCGTGCCTTGGCCCACCTGCAAATGAGGAAGGAGCGCCGATGACACTCATACAGGCAAGGGTTTCCGAGCGCGTGGGCACCATCGCCTTCGACAACTACGCCAAGCGGAACGCATTCACGACCGGGCTCATCGAGGAGGTGATCGCCGCTCTCGACCAGTTCGAAGCGCAGGGGGTGCGGGTCGTGGTCTTCCGGTCAGCGACGAATGAGGCCGTCTGGTCAGCCGGCCGTGATGTGAGCGAACTCCCCAAAGCTGACATAGATCCCCTGCCGTACAGCGATCCCTTGGAGCAGCTCCTGCGGGCGGTCAAAGCCTTTCCCGCTCCGGTCATCGGCATGGTGCACGGATCCGTTTGGGGGGCTGCCTGCGATCTCATCATGAGCTGTGATCTGGTGTTCGGCGATGAGACCTCCGCCTTCGCCATCACTCCTGCCAAACTCGGGCTTCCCTACAACGTGGCGGGCCTGCTCAACTTCCTGAGTCGCGTGCCTCTGGCGATCGCCAAGGAGATGTTCTTCACCGCGGAGCTGATCCCGGCGCAGCGAGCTGAGCGTGTCGGCATCATCAACGAACTGGTACCTGAAGCCGATCTTGAGACCCGCGTCTACACCCTCGCGAGGACGATAACCACCCGGTCCCCCCAGGCGATCAGGGCGTCCAAGGAGGCGATGCACGTCCTGAGCGCGGCGGTTGCCATCAATCCGACCACCTATGAGCGTCTGCAGAGCCTGCGGCGCGATGTCTACTTCGGTCGCGATTACCGCGAAGGTGTGCAGGCTTTCCTGGAGCGGCGTGCCGCACGGTTCTGACCCGCGCATCGGGAGGGGAGGGATTCTTTGGTGGCGACGACGGATGGGCTCTTGATTGGAGCCGCGAGGTGTCGGTGGCTGATTCCGGGGCCGTGTGGGACAGTCTGCTCCTGACGCGCCGGGAGGATTCCGGTGGGCCTCAGGAGCCATGAACGGGACCACAGCGCCCGACCCGACTTCAACCGTCAGGGGCCGGCAACAGGCCATCGAGGGCGAGATTTGAGATCCGGCCGAGGGTCGGACCAGGCGTGAGGGGGCCCGGTCGCTCGTTCACATCGTCGGTGGAGCAGCGGATGGTGGCCGGACACCACCGTCGGGCCTACCGTGCGGGCGGGAGTCACTTCTAGGCGCTGTGTGGTCTGTAAGTGTTGTAGTCGTAGCGCCAGCCGTCGTAGAGGATCCGGGCTTCCATGATGGAGTGGAAGATCTCCCCGGCGAAGAGCTCGTCGCCGGCCCGGCTGTTGAAGCTCTCCACAGAGGGGTTCTGCCATGGGGGGCCCGGGTCACTGCAGGCGGCGCCGGTGCCGGAGAGGCAGCGCCAGTCCCGGATCGCCGCGGCGATGAACTCTGGGCCATTGTCACAGCGGATGTACCTCGGAGCTCCGCGCCGCACAGTCACCAGGTCCAGGATGTCAGCCA
>PLTL01000015.1 GCA_003164475.1 Candidatus Dormiibacterota bacterium
CCAAAAGAGGTATTTCGGGACATGGTCATCTGTAGCCACTGTTCACTTTGCGCGACACCCCCTCCGGCAAAGGTGCCCCCAAATCCCGGTATCATCCTCTGGTGGCTCGAACAGCCGTTCCTGATGAGGCCGCCACGAAGGTCCGCGCCGAGCTCAGCGCCCTGGCCCGGGAGCTCCGCGAGCGCCGCCAGCTCCTCGGCCAGACCCAGGTCCAGCTGAGCAAGAGCTCGAAGGTCTCCCGCACCGTCATCAACGAGATCGAGGCGGGCACCCGCTTTCCCTCGGTGCGCACCTACGCGAAGCTGCGGGCGGCGCTGGGCCTGGAGCCGCCGGCGGCGGCGTCGATCCCCCAGCGGCTGCCGCTCCAGCTGGAGGAGGACCTGGTGAGCGCCCTCTGCGCCGGCCTGCTCGCCCGCCATGAGGCCACCCTGGCTGATCTCGCATCCGCCCTCGACATCGCCATCCCGGCGGTGCGGGAGAACCTCGAGCGGGTGGCCGAACGGCTGCGCCCGGTCGGCTACACGCTCACCGACGACGGCGGCATGGTCCGGCTCTGGCCGCTCCCCGGCCCGCCCAGCGAGGTGGTCCGGTGCCTCACCACGGTCGAGGAGACCATCCAGCCATCGCCCGAGCAGGTGGGGATCCTCGGTGTCGTCGCCTACTTCGACCGGATCACCCGGACCCAGATCGAGGCCTTCCGCGGCGAGGGGGACGGGGCGGTGGACAGCGCCTCGGTGCTCGACCGCATGGTCCGCCAGGGCCTGCTCGCCAAGGTCCGCTCCGACCTCGCCCTGGGTGCCCCCTTCGTCTACTCGGTCACCACCAAGGCGCTGCGGGCNNCGGCGATCGCCAACGCCTTCGAGAAGGACAGAGAGAGGCTGACCCGGAGTGTGCGGAACGGTCGGCGCCACAAGGTCGACGCCGCGTCTGAGTTCCCGGACCCGCTGACGGCGGAGGGCGGCGCGCTGGCGGCCGACCTCCTCCCCTCCTGAATCCCGGGCGAGTTGTCGTAGCCTCGGCCACCAGATAACCCGCGACGGCGACGCACCCGGCGATCTACGAGCGGAACATCGTCGAGTTTCCAGTGTGATCGCGAGCGCCTAGGTTGCTTTGCGGGTGGTGACACGGACCCGACCACTGCGCCTACCACTTCGGGACCTTCCCACTCTCTGCCGCATGCAAGCATGCCTGCACGCATGCTTGCATGCAAGTGGGCGTGTAGGTGAACGCGCACGCATGTTGGCGATCATGTAAGCTTGCGTGCATGCTCGCCTGCGTGTTCGCATCGAAAGGGGGGGTGGGAAAGACCACCCTCGCCTACGAGTTGACCGCCGCCCTCGGCGGCGTCCTCATCGACCTGGACTGGAACTCCGGGGGCGCCACCGGCATGTGGGGGTTCAACCCAACCCTCCGCACCCGGGCGCCGCTCCTCGACGCCCTCGAACGGGGCCCCGACGGCTCGCCACCCCGCATCTGCCGCGGCCGTAACCTCCCAGCCCTGGTGCCAACGCACCCCGACCTCGCAACCAGCCGCGTCGAGCCCGGCCTCCTCAGCGACTGCCTCCTGGCCTGGGAGCGACAGTGGGGGAGACCCTGGATCATCATCGACACCCACCCAGGCTCCAGTACCCTCACCGACGGAGCCCTAGCCGTCGCCGACTGGATCATCGTTCCGGTTGTCCTCGCCACCGCCGAGATGAGGGGCCTGAAAGACGTCCTTGCCGACCTTGGCGACCGCGACCTCGTACTCGTGCCCTACGCCGTGCCCAACGCGCCATCGCGTCGCCACTACGACATGCTCCGCCAGCTCGCAGCGGATCGCCGCGTCTCGCCGATGATCTCGGAGCACCGCTGGCTTCGCCGCAGACTCCGTCGCACCGCCATCACCCTTGAGCCGCGGCCGGGACGCCAGGTTGCCAAGGCTGCCCAGGAGTTCCGTGCTGTCGCCGAGTACCTGGAGGGACTAGATGCCCGTGCCGAACGGACTGGATGAAATCAGCCGGCGCTTCGAGCGCCGTCCCCGGCCACCGCTTCCCGCTCGACCGCGCCATGCTGTGGACCGCCCCGACCCCCCGAGCAGCGAGAGCGCCAGCACGGCCCCCGACCGCGGCCAGCCAGCCGTTGCCGAGCCGTCCATCGACCTCCCAGCAGCGCAGGGCGGTATGCAAGCCCCCTCCAAACCCATCCCTGTACCCCCACTGGTAGCTCGCCTCGAGCCAGACAGGCGACCCCGGCTGTCGCCACTCGACCCAACGGTCAACCTTGGCCTCCGGATCCCGCGCCCCCTCGACGACCGCCTGGCCGACCTCCTCCATGAACTCCGCTCCCACGAGACGCGCTCATCCAAGGTTGAGGTCCTTCAAATGCTCCTCTGGGAGCTTCCCAGCTCCGCCGGCCCCGCCTTCCGGGACCGCCTTGAGCGCTTCCGCGCAGCCGCCGGAGCCAAGCGCTAGTCAAGAGCCCCGCACCAACGAAATTCCGCCATATGTCTGCAACATGCAGGTGGTAGCGCGGGCGCACAAAGGGGCCGGACACACCACTCATGCCGCGACACCGCCCGAGCGGATCAGCTCCGCCTGCCGCCGCAGCTCCGCGATAGGCACCGCCCTCCGGTGGGCCAGGGCCCAGCGGACCACCTCGAGCTCCGCGGCTGGGTAGAGATTCGTCCGGCGGTTGCGCGCCTTCACCGGCACGACCACCGCCTCACGTACGAGGAAGGCCAGGTAGGACTCGCGCGCTCCGGTCGTCGCGAGCACATCGGCGAGGAGGTACGCCTGCTCGATGCCGGCGCTGGGCGGGGCCGACACGGCTGTCTCCATCAGTCAAAGCCCAGCGTCGTCACCGGGGACCCGCTCCGGCCGACCGGTCCCTCGCTATCCTCCGGCACCACCGCCCCATCGCGCTTCAGGCGCGTGACCTTCAGACCCCCTTCGGCGTCCGGCTGCAACTCGAGCCGGAGGTACCGAGGCTCTATGGCGCGGATCTCCGCCAGGGCCGTGCGGATGCGGGCGATGGACCGCGGCCGATTCGTGTCCCGAATGCCGAGTGTCTCGAGCAGCCGGTCGTCGAGGCGTCGCTCGTAGAGCCAGCCCTCCCGGACGCGCCGGCCGCGTTGCCCGTCAAGGAAGATGAAGAGCCGCTTCGCCAGAGGGGTCTTCAGCTGCCCGCGCAGCGTGCGCCACGAATAGCGGTGGTACTGCCCGAGGCGCAGCTGCTGGTGGATGAACTCGCCGATCTTCAGCACCACGGGCGCGTTCTCGGCCGTCCATCGCCCCAACCGGTTCTCCGGTGAGGCTTCGGAGATCTCGACGTAGTCCAGGATGTTGAACATCCGCGTGACCTTCTTCCCCCTCTTGGCATCGTAGACCTCGGCCTCGAAGCGAACGCGGTGGAGGCGCCGGAGCATCTCCTTGATGAACTGCGCCCGTGACCCCCCCCATTGGGTCGCAAACGCCTCGTTGATGGCACGAAGGCTGGTCCGCACCCAGGGCTCGTCGACCTCCTCCCGCCGATGCCACTGCCCGAAAATCCAGGTCAGCAGCTCCATCTCCGTGGTGGACAGGCGCCCCATGGACGACTCCATGACCAGGGTCCCGACCACGTCCTCGGTCTCGAACCGCAGGACGTCCTGAACGGGCGTCCGGTCCGGATTGAGCGCCCACACCCCCTTGCGCTGGAGGTTGTTCTCCATGAGGACGACGTCGTCGTCGCGCCATGCCAGTTCCAGACGGACGTGCTCGGGGCGCTCGTCGACCACCTTGATTGACGCCAGGAGCTCCGGGAGCGCTGCCCGGAGCTCATCCCCGATAGATGTGGGCCCACCCGAATCGGCGGTGCGGCTCATCTGATCGCGACCTCCTGAGAGCGACGTTGCTGGGATGAACGGTGCAAGACTCCTGGGGGACAAGGCCGCCACGAACTCTAGACGACCAGACCTCCCTGCGCAACTGGGGCACCGGGGGTCTGGGCGGAGCCAGCCACCGCCTCACCAAGGGCCAGCTAGCCGCACCGGCACCCGTCAGTGCCCTCCAGCGGCCGACCTACAACCCGGGGCATCCAGCGTATGGGCAGAGCCCCGGCCGCTCGTAATTCGCGTTCCCCGCCACCGCAAATACCATCGCTGCACAAGATCCGCCGCTCCCCGTCCCTGCCTCGCAGCTGATCCTCATCCGAGGCGCGTCCTTCTGGGGCACTGCGGGTATGCCCCGGGTGGTGGGGCCGCCCCACGGTCGGCGCCCTGCCCAATACGATCTCTGCCCCGGATGGGCCCCACCGACCCGGGGCAGTGGCGGTATCGCCCCAGCGTTGCAGCCGCCTCCCCAGCTGCGCGGCCGGCCCGAGGTGCGTCCTCATGGGGCACTGCGGGCAGGGCCGGGCGGAGGAGGTCCACCGCCGGCGCGCCCGCTCAATACGATCTCTGCCCCAGATGGCCCGATCGACCCGGGGCACTGCGGGTATCGTCCCTGCGCGCAGCCGCCTCCCCAGTTCGGCGGTCAGACCGAGACGCGTCCTTCGGGGCACTTCGGGTATGGCCCGAGTGGGGGAGGAGCTCCACCGCCGGGGCCCCCTCACTACGATCTCTGCCCCAGACGGCCCCAACCGACCCGGGGCACTGCGGGTATCGTCCCTGCGTCGCAGCCATCTCGCCAGCACAGGAGCCGGCCGATCCTCGGGGTGCGGAGGGTCGGTGCGTGTGGCGTTGGGCCCGCCCGATACCCCCGCCCCCGTTCGCTTCTACACACTAGGAGCTAGTCCTCCCCGCCAATACCATCCCTGCCCCAGTTCCCGCCCCGCACAGTCCAAGCGGCGCGTCCCCTCGGCCGAAACCAGCCTATGAGCCACGTCAGGGCGGTTATCCACAGGGCAACCCATCCATGCGGGGCACCCGCCGTATCCCGTGCGGGGCACCGCGCGTCCGATATCCGGGTCATCCGCCGTCTGGACCCGGGGCAGTGACCGTCGCCCTCTCAGATCGACTCCGGCCCCCTAGACGGTCTTAAGACAATCAAGACCACTTCTAGTAGACGCAGCTCTCCCTGTGGACAACCGGCACGGCCGCTTGCCCACAGGCCTACTAAACGATTCGACTGGCGAAGGAAGGCCGGACCACCGCGCTTGTTGACGCGTCCGCTTCCGATGATCCACGACACCTAATCGACATCATCCTGCTTCCACCGCAGACCTGAACGTCCCTAGCGTGCTGGGCTGTCTACCACTGCCCGCAGCGGTGCCGTGTGTGATTGCCATCGACGACCTCGAGGTCTCTGCCGGGCAGGAGCTCTTCGGAAGGTGGCACCGGCATCTCTGGCGCTTGGGGGCCCAGTGGGTGGTAATCGGTGGCGGCGATGATCCGACGCCCTATCTGGACGCTGGTGCCGACGACTGATGGGAGGACGGGATCCTGCCCGTTCCCGCACTCGGTGCGGCGGAGGCGCGAGAGCTCGTGATCCGCCGCCTGCAGGCTGCCGGGGTTGACTGCGCGTGTCCGGATCAGCTGATCGCGGCCGCGCGGGGCAACCCGCGGGATCTCGTCCGCCGAGTTCGCTCCTTGCTCCTCACGGAGATGGCCTCACGGGCTGAGGGGCAAGCACCCAGCGGGATGGGCGGGGGGTGGGCCGGACGAACCGATGGCCCTCTGGCTGATGAGTTGTCAGCCGACGAGAGCAGGATGGTCGCCGTTCTCAGGGCCTGCGGATCGTTCAGCCTGGCCGACCGGACGGTGATTGACGAGTTGGGTTGGGCCTACGGCAAGACGCACCGGATCGCCAACGAACTGGTGCGTCGAGGGGTGGTGCACCGTGCCGGCGCCCCGCAGGATGTCGGCAGGCCGCGGGTGATCTACTCGTTGGCACCTTGACTTTCTCGCCGCCAAACTCTGCGAAACGAACCACTGACTAACTAACCAAGCCCCAATGGCGGCGCGGCCGTGAGGGTGGCGGGTATCCTGGCGCTCGAGCCAAACCGATGGAGTTGAAGCGACAGACCTACGCTGGGGAGATCCTCGACCCCCTCCGGGGCTTCGCCCCCGCGCGCACCTCGGTGGAGGTCCGCTGGGACCCCCTTCTCGGCCACCCGGCTCGCCTGGTCAGCAGCCGTGCTCCGCTGCTTCCCCGGTCGAGCCTGGATCTCGAGGCGTGGGCGGGGAGCACCCGAAAGGGATGCCCGTTCTGCCCCGAGCGAGTGCTGGAGGCCACCCCTCGGCTGGTTCCCGAGATCCACGCCGCAGGTCGGATCGGTCATGGCGAGGCGCTCCTCTTCCCCAACGTGCTGAGCTACTGGCAGCACAGCTCAGTCTCGATCTACTCGGCGCGTCTCCACTTCCTGCCCCTCGAGCACATGACCGAACGGCTGATGGTCGACAACCTCGCCACTCAGGTGGAGTTCGTGAGGGCGGTGATGGGATTCGATGGCGCGGCGACCTGGTCGTCCATCAACGCGAACCACCTGCCGCCGTCGGGGAGCTCGATCGTCCATCCCCATCTGCAGGGGGGCGTCGACCCGGCGCCCTCGGCGCTCCAGGCGATGTTCGCCGGCGTGCCGGCTGAGCGATTCGAGGACTACCTCGCGACCGAACGCGCGCTGGGGGAGCGCTTCATCGCCGACACCGGCCGGGTGCGCTGGTTGACCAGCTTCGCCCCGATCGGCTTCAACGAGGTGCGGGCGGTGGTGGCGGGGATGGTCTCTCCGAGCCAGCTGGACGAGCCCACGACCGCGGAGCTGGGCGGCGGCATCGCCCGGGTGCTCAACCTCTACGCCGAGCTCGGGTACCAGAGCTTCAACATGGCGCTCCTGGGAGCCCCCGAGGACGGTAGTGACACCATGCTCAACCTTCGGCTGGTCTGCCGTTCAAACCCCGACGTGACCTACCGCTCGGACGCCATGTACTCCGAGCGTCTCCACTGGCAGGCGATGGTCGACACGTCTCCCGAGGAGCTGGCCGAGCGGGCCCGCGCCCGCTTCGCTGGTTGAGATGGAGGGTGCCCAGGTGGGCGTGACGACCGGCGTTGACGGGGCGGGGGTCCGCTGGAGACACCCCCAGCCGGGGTGAGGCGTGCCCCGAGGAAGAAACTGCGGGTCGAGCAAGCCCACCCGGTGGGGAGAGGCGTGGCGCCCTCTCCACCTCGGGTCGACGACGCACTGCCACCGACCCCGTACCGCATCCGCTCTAACGCGATCTGATCGCCGATATCGCACGCTTGGGCAACAGGTAATAAGCGACCACGAACGCCACCGCGCAGAAGATCTCGTACCAGCGGACGGCCAGCGAGTCGACGTTGATGGCGACGGGGCTGATGCCGAACCTAATGACGGCAAGGGTGGTTAGCCGAAGATGTTAGGTGGGCTCCCTCTTCGCCAACGCCCCCGGCCCGCGACTGAGCGCCTCCGAGGCGACCAGGCTTGGTGAGGCCGTCCCGTCGGGCGCCGTCGCCGAGGTGTCGGCGTACCGCCTCACCTTCAGCGGGAAGAGCGTCAGCTTCACAGTGCTGGCAAGCCCCTCGATGCCGCAGGAGAACTTCGAGATCGCCGGCATGGTGGATCCCGCCGTCGTTGTCCCCCAGGGAGCCCAGGTCACCATCCAGTTCGTCAACGCGGATACCGACATGGCCCACGGCCTGGTGGTCACCGCGAATACCGGTGCGGCGTCGTCACCGATGCCGATGATGGCGGCGGCGCCCGCCTTCTCGGGCGCGGCGCTCTGGTTCCTCGGCGACGCCACCTCTGCCGGGATGCACACCGGAACGCTCAGCTTCACCGCCACCAACGCCGGGACCTACGAGTACCTCTGCCCCGTCCCCGGTCACGCCGAGGAGGGGATGGCAGGCAGCTTCGTCGTCGAGGCCAACTAAAGACCCACGGCTGAGTGGGCTTGCGGAGCAAGCTAGCAGCCCCTGAGGGCCGAGATCACCGCCACCAGCTCGACGAGGACCTCGACGTTGAGGGATCGGTCGCTGGCTGGCGGACCGAGGTCGGTGAAGTCGGCCGGTAGGGTGAGGGTGCCGCTGGCTCCGTCCTCGCAGATGAAGACCAGGCCATGAGCTCGGTACCGCCGCTCGAAGACGATGCTCAGGTGCCGGCCGGCAAGCGGGTGGAACGGGTGGGTGACGACCAGGGAATCAGAAGGTGCCCTGCCAGGTCGGGCAGTATGGACGGACTGTCGGGACCCCGCGCGAGCGTCTCATCTGGGTGCGGCCGACGATCGTTCGCCCGGGAGCTTCTGCCGCGGGCGAGCACCGCCCGGCCAGGCTGGACGGGCGGGGGCGGTAGCGCGCGTCAGCATCTATGCGTGTACGAACTGATGCCTCGCAGTCAGTCGGCTTTTGGAACCGCTGGCGTAGTTAATCCGTGCGCTGGCCTCCAGCTCGATGAGGCGCCGAATGCCGTGTTCGAGGATTAGGCGCAGCTGGTCGCGGTCGGCGAGGAGCAGTTGACCGAACGGTTCCTGGTCTGTCATCCTGAGGTGGGCCGTTCGTGGATCTCCTTGAAGGGCTCCGCTTACCCGGGCTCCTCGCTCATCGCTTCCCGGATGGCGGCGACCTGCGCGCTCATGTCGATGAGATACGTGCTTTCGGTGCTGGAGCCGGCAGCCTGCTCAGCTCGCACCACCGCGCTCCCCAAGGACTCGCTGAGGGAGCGCCAACCCGTGTCGATGTCGCTTGCCCACGCCCGCGCTGCTGTGTCGACGGCCTGGACTGACGCGTAGCGCAGCCGCCCGGCGAGCCGATCAGCGTCCTCCGCAGCGCGCTTCTGCCGGTCGCGCTTCCGCCAGCGCTGTCCGAGGGCGCCGGGCACGTGCTGGCGCAGCTGGCGGACCCCCATGGCGACCGCCCCCGGCTCCTCCACGGTCTCGATCCGGATGGGGGGGATGCTCAGATCCTGGCGAACGTCCGCCGGCGGCGGCAGCTCGACCCCAAAAGCCGCCCCCGCGCTCTGGACGAAACGCTCCAGCCGCTCCTGGAGCCGGTCGGCGTGACGGGTGAGGGGATCGGCCAGGGCGGCGGAGAGCTCAGCCTCGACCGCTCGGGCCCATCTCGGGGCTGCCCGATCCAGGGCCGGCTCCCACGCCTCGTCCGATCCCCTGAGGAGCGTCGGCGGCAAGCTGTCGCGGAGCTCCTGGGCGCGGGGCTCGATGACCTCGGTCTCGGTGCGGCGGCAGGCGGCGAGGAGAAGGGTCACCGCCTCGCCGGCGTCGGTCGCCAGCGCTGCCTGGGCTCCGGCAAAGGCGACGCGTGCGGCTCTCGCCTCCTCTGCCGGCCGGGAGGAGGCGGCGCGCTCCAGGCGGATGGCGGCGTCTGCCAGATTGACGAGGCCGTCGGCGACCTTTCGAGCACGG
>PLTL01000167.1 GCA_003164475.1 Candidatus Dormiibacterota bacterium
ACTTCGATCCTTCCTACGGCCGGCCCTCGACCCCGATCGAGACGTACCTGCGGCTGATGCACCTGCGCTTTCGCTACGACCTCGGCTTCGAGACGCTGTGTGGCGAGGTCACCGACTCGCTTTCGTGGCGGCGCTTTTGCCGGATCGGTCCCTACGACAAGGTGCCGGACGCCTCCACGCTCATGAAGATCACCAAGCGTTGCGGCTCAGAGGTGGTAGCCCAGCTCAACGAGGCGCGCTTAAAAAAGGCGAACGCCGCCCACCTCGTCAAACTCGACAAGGTACGGGCCGATACGACAGTGACGGTGTCTTCATAGTGCGTCTCCTGTGATGTGGTGTAGTGCTTTGGTCTTGACGGTGGCGCGCAGCTGGGGGGAGTTGGCGATGCGCTGCCAGCACTCGGCTTGGATTTGGGGGGTGAAGTTGATGTAGGCGTGGCCACCGGGGCCGTGTCGGGCGGGGAGGTAGCCGCGGGCGATCCAGTTGTAGAGGGCGTCGCGGCTGATGCCGAGATCGTCAGCGACTTGTGCCGGCGTTAGTTCGTCGGCTTGGGGTGGTCGCTGGCTGTGGGGTTCTCGGTGGATCTGGCGGGAAGTGGCCATGTGGTGTCGGCAGGCCGCCTCGATGTCGGTGTCGAAGGTGACGAGGAACCGGCCGCTGGGGTGGCGGCGGGCGGTGAGGCGTCCGTTGTCGATCCAGGCGATGATGGTGGAGCGGGTGACACCCAGGCGGGTGGCGACGTCGTTGACGGTGGCTTCCCCGGGCGCGAGTAGCCCGACGGGCAGGATCCCGTGAGAGCGTCGCAGGGCGCGGACGGCTTCGGTGTCGAATCGCCGGCCGGTGCCAGTGCGATGCCCGGCGGCGTTGAGTTGTTCTGCGAGGCTGGCGTTGTCGGTGCTGGGGCCGAGCCGGCGTATGAACTCGATGGTGTGGCTGGGGGTGCGGCGGGCTTCGAAGATAGAGGTGACGCGTTCGGTGGCGATCTCGTCACTGGCTCCGCAGTGCCACCGTATTCCGATGCGGATCTTGTTGGCCGGTTGCCTGCCGGCGAGGACGGTGACGTCGGCGATGAGGGTTCGCAGGAGGCGTTTGCGGTCTCGGTCGGTGGTGGTGGGGGCAGCCCAGAGCGTGTCGAGGTCGGTGACCGCGGCTTGCAGTTCGGCTCTGTCGGGCAGGGGAGGTTTGGTGGTCTGGGCGGCGGCGAGCGCGGCTTCGGCGTCGACCAGTTCTTGGAGGCGGGTTTCGTACCGGGCTTCGAAGCTGCGCGCCACGAGCCGGTTCTCGGGTTCGACGGCCAGCAGCGCTCGTTCAGCCCGGCCGGCGTGATAGCGGGCTCGCTCGACGGCGAGTTCGGCGGCGCGGGTGTGGCGGGCTCGACGGTCAGCGACCTCGTCGGCGGCGGCCAGGGCGAGGCTGATCTCCTCGCCGCTGAGCGCTTTGAGCAGGCAGTGGATGACCGGCTCGTCGATGGTGGCGGCTCGCACCGAGCAGCAGGCCGGGGTGCGCACATGGTCGGAGCGGGAGCGGGTGCAGTCGTAGTGAGGTTGGCGGTTGACGTAGTGGACGTCCATCGGTCTTCCGCAGCCCCCACAGATGATGATCCCCTGGCAGAGGGCCGATCCTTCCCGGGGCGGGCGGGCGCCGGAGTTGGTGCGATTGGCGGCCAGACGTGACTTGTTGGTCAGGTACTGCTCCCAGGTTATGTAGCCGCGATGGTGGTCCAGGATGAGCGTCTCCCACTCCGACTGGGCCACGCTGAGGTGGCGGGTGCGGATGGCGCCGTCAGCGGTCACGGTGTGCTGGGCGCGGTGACGCCCGAAGGCGTAGGCACCGGCATAGACCGGGTTGTTCAAAACTTTGAGGACGCGGTCGTAGCTGAGCGGCACCCACGCCAGTTCGACAGAGTCGCTGTGAGGACGGCGAGGGAACTTGCGTCCGGCGAACGCTCCGACGACTCCGTAAGCGGACCCGGTGGCCACGAAGGCGGCGAACAGGTCGGCCACCGCAGCCTGCACTTGCTGGTCGGGGTCGAACACGATGGCGTCCTCGTCGTCATGCAGGTAACCGGCGGGCAACGCCAATCGCAGTTCGCCGCGCGCCGCGGCAGCCCGTTTGGCCTGGTTCATGCGGCTGTTAAGTATGTGCAACTCTGCTTCGCTGATAGTCCCTTTGACGCCCAGGACCAGACGATCGTTGATATCGCAGAGGTCATAGATGCCGTCGGCGTCGATGACAAGGGTGTCGGTCAGGCGGGCCAGTTCCAGCAGTTTGGACAAGTCCGCGGAGGAGCGGGCCAGGCGGGATACCTCCAAGCCGAAGACGGCGCCGACCTCGCCGAGGCACACCCGGCCCATCAGATCCTTGAACCCTTCCCGGTTGGCGGCGTGGCGGCCCGAGATGCCCAGGTCGGCGTCGATGACCTCGATGGCCGGGTCCGGCCAGCCCAGTCGGGCCGCCTGCGCGGCCAGGCCATACTGACGGGCGGTCGACTCGGTGTTGTTGCGGACCTGAGCCATCGTGCTTTGCCGCACGTAGATCAGCGCGGCGCGACCCAGATGGGTAGGTCGGATCTTGGTGTCTCCCCTCATGGGCTGCTCCTCCTCGTTGGCAGGCATTCGGGCGTTCTTGATCGGCGGCTCGACATGAACTCCGCGCCAGGGGTCCGTGCTCGAGGTGTCCGGCGGCGACCGCGGCTTCGAGCATGTTGGCGATGGGGGCCACCACCTCGGCCGTGGCGATTACCGCTGGCGCCACTACTCCAGCTCCCGTCTGGCCAGCAGCTCCAGGTTGATCGCCGAGATCTCGGCCAACACCACTTCGGCCGCCTCGGTATGTGCCACTCTCTTGGTCACTGCATCGGCCAGGGGCGGCGGAACGTACAGCAGCCGAGCTGTTCCGGTGCCTCGGCCCACCGACAGATACCTGTACGGCCCGTGCGGTTCGCCCTCCGCGCAGCGGCAGCCCGACTTGCCGCAGCGACGGCCCTGGCTGATGACGGTGCCTCGTAGGGTCATCTCCGGATCGCCGAGTCTGTGGGCCAGGCGGCGCCGGCGCGCTCGTAGCTGTCGGGCCGTGAGCGAAGAGAGATCGGTGATATCTGCCTTGTTAGCCATATCAACACAAGATAATCGTGGCGCGGTCAGTCCGCCAGGTCAAGCATCCTCGGATCGCTCAGGCCCGACGGATGGCAGCGACGAGCCCTGCCAGTTCCGCCAGGCACTCGTAGCTCAGCCGCGTGTCGCCCTCAACCGGGCAACGATCGGTCCATTCGGCCGGGACCACCACCGAGCCCCCCGGGCCCGTGCAGCGGTATTGCAACTTTCCGTTCGGCCGCTGCTGGCCCTCCACGTCGAGGTGCTGACCGGAAAGAGGATGAAACGGGTGGGTGATCACGACATCGTCCGGAACGATCCGACCCGGAACAGTGGCAGTATGCGATGACCTTCGTCGTCCCGGCCAACGTGGCCTACCCGACCGACTCG
>PLTL01000219.1:0-2308 GCA_003164475.1 Candidatus Dormiibacterota bacterium
CGGCTGGACGGCGGCTTCGAATACCTCGACCCCCATCGAGCAGGCGACCTGGGCCAACTGGCCCAGCAGTAGGGATCCGATTCCCTTGCCCTGAAGGGAGTCGGCCACCGTGAAGGCGGCCTCCGCGCGGACGCCAGCGGTGCGGATGAAGATGCCGTGCCCGACCACCCGGGGGGGCTGTCCCTGGATCGCGACCAGGCCCACCGAGTTGCGTCCGTCAACCCTGCCCAGCATCTGGGCCGCCTCAGGCAGGGCCACTCCGGCGGCGAGGAAACGGAACGCGAGCGACCTCGGCGACAGCGTGTGCAGGAACTCCAGGACCAGCTCGACGTCGTCGGGTTGCTGCTCGCGGAGCCTGAGCACGGACCCGTCCTTGAGGACCACGTCGCTGTCCGGGATCAGGGAATTCTCCACCATGCTCAACTGTGACCCGGTGCCGGACTCACCGACACGGGTGCTTTCCTCCGGCCGGGGCGCGTGACTACCGCCAGCGCTGCGAACGCTACCACACCTCCCGCCGGCGTCCGGCCATCAGCATCGAGCGGCCACGGCCATCGGAGCCTCCCTCCCGGACGTGGAGGTCACGACCCCGCCGGCCGGCCTTCTCCCGTGCGTCCCGAGGCCCGTGAGTGAAAGCTCGGCCCCCCGGTAGGTGCAAGCGACGTGGCGGGCGAGTGCTCGCAGCACCAACCTTGGACCATGGCGACGGGTCTCAGGCATCAACACGGGATGCGGCCTCCGGCTGCGGAAGCTGGTATCAGCGCCGGGGCGCAGGACGGCTCGCCCCGGCGAGGTAAGCGTGGTGGCCAGGCGCCGCAGGGACCGGAGGCCTGTCTCTGGCCGGGGAGGTGGGCCGTCCGATGACTGGCTGGAGAAACCAGGGTCACCCGGGAGGGTGCATACCGCTGGTGGAGCTGGGCCGGCCCGCCCCGGGAGGTTCCCGTGATTGCGGGGAATCTCGGGAGGCATCGCTGTGAGCGAGGGCAACCGAGGCAAGATCGTGGTCGGGGTGGACGGGTCGGAAGGGGGCCGCCTGGCCCTGCGGTGGGCGATCGGTGAGGCGGGCCTACGCCACGCCGAGGTGGTGGTGGTGCATGCGATCCAGCCTTGTCTCACGGCGACCGGGCTTCCCACCTATCCGGCGGCGGAGGTGCGATTCCCCTTCGATGTCGAGGACGCCGCCCGACAGCTCATCAACCGGGAGCTGGGAGTGGTGCGGCCGGAGGCTGACGGGGTCGCGGTCAGTCGGACGGTGGTCGATAGTGCCCCGGCGCGGGGACTTCTGGAGCAGAGCCAGGGCGCCCTGATGCTGGTGGTCGGCTTGCGCGGGATGGGAGGTTTCCCCGGCCTGGCGATGGGCTCGGTGGCCCATCAGTGCGTCCAGCATGCGGGCTGTCCCGTGGTGGTGGTGGGACCGGAGAGCGCTCCCGCGCGGGCCGCCGCGGGCTGAGTCCACCGCGGGTTCCCGTGGGGGCGTTGAGCGCGTAGCCGGGGACTGGCGGTGGCTGAGCCCGGCGAGGTCGATGCGGCGCCCCCACTCCGGTCGGCCGGTCGATGCGTTGGTCCCATGGCGGCCGAGAACGCTCGGGTCCGTCACCCCGGGGAGACGCGGCCGGGGGCCGTGCTTTCCGCTTCGGTCCTCAGCCCTCCTGCAGTACGGCGGCGAAGACATTGGCCTGCTCGCCGGGATAGGCCCGGATCCGGGGCAGCTCCCAGGGCTGGGTGGCGCTCTCATGCCAGGGGGCCCCGGGCAGCCAGTCGTCCTCGAGCCCGCCTACGTATCCAAGCGGTCCGAGCTCGGAGAAGAGCTCGGTCTCGCCCGGGCCCACCTGGGTCCCCGACTTATACGGCCACAGGCCGCTGTAAGCGATGAACTGGATCGGCGCGTTGGTGATCGCCTCTAGCAGGCTGGCGGTGGAGCCGGCCAGGCGGTCGATCTCAGCTGGGCTGCGGCCCCACAGGCTGGTGGCGTCGTTGGAGGTGTGGTCCTTCACCTGGAACCCTTCGCTGCTGAGGGTGGCCAGGTCCCCGGAGGTCATGTACTGCTCCGCGCGTTGGTGACGCCGATGAGGCCGCTGCAGGGGAAGAAGACGCCGGTGTAGCCCGCCGCCTTGAGGACCGGGACGGCGTCCTGGTACTCGTTGATGAACCCGTCGTCGAAGGTCAGCACCACCGTCTCGGCGGGCAGGGGCAGGCCGTAGTCGAGGTGGTCGAAGAGCCGGGTCAGGGAGATGCTGGCGTACCCTCTCTCGACCAGGTAGCTGACCTCGGCCTGGAACTGCGCGGGCGGCACGGTGAGCTCATAGTC
>PLTL01000219.1:2318-4151 GCA_003164475.1 Candidatus Dormiibacterota bacterium
CAGGGCCCAGCCCACGGCACCGTCCCGCAGGGTCTGGGGCGCCACCCAGATCTGGGTCCGGGCGATGACCGGCCGGGCAGCCTGGTAGTCGGTGGAGACCTCGACAGGCTGCATCGCCCCTGGGTCGGCGAAGCCGAGCTCCACCGGGACCGCGTAGGCGCCGGTGACTGATGCGTCGGGGTCCTCGGGGCTGGTCCAGCGGGCCCCGGACCTCACAGCCCCCAAGGTGAAGGAGGAGACCGTGGCCGCTCCGGTGAACTTGGCCGCCAGCATCTGGTCCCCGGACTGCTGCGACGGCCACTGGTTCTGGGCGACCGGCGCCAGCTCCTGCCACTGGGCGGCGTAGTCAGCCCGCCGGAACTGGGTCATGAAGGTCGCGGCCAGCACGTGGACCATCCCCAGGTCGGAGGTGCCTGAGCTCGCCGGCGAGATCACCGGGCTCACCTCCGGAACCGGCCGGGACCTGGTGGGGCCAGCATGGCCCGCCCCCATGAGGACCGCGATCAACAGCACCGGCAGGACGGAGGGGACCTTGGGGATGGTCATGAGGCACTCCGGTCAACCGGGACGGGAACTCCCGAGTCCAGCCAGGCAACATTCTGCCCCAGTGCACCAGGGCGAGGCCGGTACGGCATGGGGCCGCCCGACGCCGTTGGGCTGGTATCGGCCCCAGCGCCGGCTTCGCGAGCTGCCTGGCCCGTCCCGATCATCGCCCAGGATCCCCGATTCCATGGAGCTCCCGGAGCATCTAGACTCGAACTCGGAATGGAACTGCGCAGTCTGGGCAGGACCCACCTCAAGGTGACCGCCATCGGCCTGGGGCTGGCCGCGATCGGCCGTCCCGCCTACATCAACCTGGGCCGGCAGGATGATCTGCCGCCGGGTAGGACGCTCGACGAGATGGAGGCCAGGGCCCATGAGCTGCTCGACGAGGCGTTCCGGCTTGGAGTCCGCTACTTCGATGCCGCCCGCTCCTACGGGTTGGCGGAGCAGTTCCTCAGCTCGTGGCTGAGCCGGCGCGACCCACTTCCGGAGCCTGTCACCTGCGGGTCGAAGTGGGGCTACGCATACGTCGGCGCCTGGCGGATGGACGCGCCGGTCCACGAGGTCAAGGACCACTCGCTCGCCACCCTCCAGCGCCAGTACCGGGAGAGCTCTGAGCTCCTCGGCGAGCACCTCCAGCTGTACGAGGTGCACTCGGCCACCCTGGAGAGCGGGATTCTGGAGAACCGCGAGGTGCTCTCAGAACTGCTCCGCCTCTCGAGAAGTGGGTTGACGATCGGGCTCTCGGTCAGCGGCCCACGGCAAGCCGAGGTGATCCATCGCGCCCTGGCGGTGGAGGTGGATGGCCGCAATCCGTTCTCGGTGGTTCAGGCCACGTGGAACCTTCTTGAGACCTCTGCCGGGGCGGCTCTCGGCGAGGCGCACGAAGCCGGCTGGGGGGTGCTGGTCAAGGAGGGCCTGGCCAACGGTCGGCTGCTGGTCGCCGGGGAGCCACGGCTGGACCCCCTGCGCCGGGTGGCGTCGGCCCATGGTCTAGGAGCGGACGCGATCGCGCTCGGCGCCATCCTGGCCCAGCCCTGGGCCGACGTGGCTCTCTCGGGCGCGGTGACCGTCGGGCAGCTTCGGAGCAACACCGAGGCTGCCACGCTCAGGATCTCGCCGGAGGAGCAGGCGCCGCTCTCGCAGCTGGCTCAGCCGGCGTCGGAGTACTGGTCGGAGCGACAGGCCCTGCCCTGGAGTTGAGCCGGGCTCTCGCACTGGGAGCAAGAGCGTCGGGCCTGGTTGGGGCGGGAGAGGTAGCGACCCCCGCGCCGGTCGTGGCTAGCGCTG
>PLTL01000370.1 GCA_003164475.1 Candidatus Dormiibacterota bacterium
GGCGAGTCCAACTCGGTGGTGGCAGGGCTCAACCTGCTCTTCACCGTCTCCTTCGTGGTGTCGGCCGGCGCGGCCCGGGAGGTGGCCGCCACCGTGGCGCGTGGGGTACCCGCCCTGGAGCGGTGGGCCGACCTTCGACACAGCACCATCCGGATCGGTCTGGTCCTGGCGGCGGTCATGCTCCCCGTCGACTTCCTGCTCGCCTTCCTCCTCCACCTGCCCCACCCCGAGGTGCTCGCGGTCACCTTGGTCGCGGGCCCTCTGGCCGCCTACGACGGGGTCCAGCGCGGCTACCTCCAGGGCGCCCGCGACTTCCGCCGCCTCTCGGCCAACTTCCTCCTCTACGGGGGGACGGTAGTGGTGCTGGCAGTGGTCCTGCTCCGCCTCGACCTGGGGTCGGCGGCGATCCCGGTTGCCACCCTGGGAGGCGCGTTGGGCTCGGCCGTCTACCCCCGCCACCCGGGTAGCCGCCGACGCGGTTCGGCGGATGTCCGCGGCCACCTGGTCGACTTCACCGTGGTGGCTGGAGCCGGGACGGCTCCGATCTTCAACAACCTCGACGTGGTGGCGGCCCGGCACGTACTGCCCCCGACCGGAGCCGGGCTCTACTCCGGGCTCTCCGTGATGGGCAAGATCATCTTCTACGGCACCAGCAGCCTCAGCGCGGTCATGTATCCCCGGGTCGCCGCCGCCACCTCGGCGTCCGCCCGCCGGCGCCTCCTCCTCCAGACTCTTGCCCTGCTCTGCGCGGTGGACGCCGCCGCGCTGCTGGCCTACGGCCTGCTGGCCCCCGTGCTCCTCAAGGTGGTGCTCGGCCACCAGTACGTCCGCGACTCCTCCCTGCTCCTGCTCTTCGCGGTGGGCGTGGTCGGGCTCACCTTCGTCAACCTCATGGTCTACTACGGGATGGGGACCCGTCACCGCAATTTCGCCATCGTCCCGGCCATCGGGGTACCGGCTCTGATCGCGTGGCTCTTCACCTCGCCGCCGCTGATCTCCGACTTTGTCCCCCGGATCGCCAGCGCCCTGGTCATCCTGGCCGTGCTGGAGACCGCCCTGGTACTCCCCGGGGCGATCGGGAGGCCCCGGCACCGGGAGACCTGACGCCCCTCCCCGCCGCCCAGCGCGGAGGCTAGCGGTCGACGTCCCCCAGGGTGATGTCAATGCTGCCCACCACCGCCACCGCGTCCGCCACCAGCTCGTCCTGGACCATCCGGTGCAAGGCCGAGAGGTTGCTGAAGGATGGGGCCCTGACCTTGCACCGATAGGGGCGGGTCCCGCCATCGGAGACCATCAGGAAGCCCAGCTCCCCCCGCGGACTCTCGATGGCGTGGTAGACGCTGCCGGGGGCCACCCGGAACCCCTCGGTGGTCAGCTTGAAGTGGTGGATCAGTGACTCCATCGAGGTGTCGATCTCAGAGCGCGGTGGCAGGGTCACCTTGCGGTCGGGGCTGTTGGTCGGCCCTCCGGGCAGCCCCTGGATAGCCTGGTCGATGATCCGGCAGGACTCCCGCATCTCCCTGACCCGAACCAGGTAGCGGTCGTAGACATCGCCATTGACCCCCACCGGCACCTCGAAGTCGAATTGGTCGTAGCTGGAGTAGGGCTGGGCCCGGCGGATGTCATAGGGCACGCCCGAGCCCCGCAGGGTCGGGCCGCTGCAGCCGAACCCGAGCGCCTCCGCGGCGCTGATCACGCCCAGCCCGATGGTCCGCTGGCGCCAGATCGGGTTGGAGGTGAGCAGCCCCTCGTACTCGTCGACCCGGCGCTGGAACCCGGCGGTGAACGCCCTCACCATGGGGACGAACTCCTCGGGCACGTCGGCCATCAGGCCCCCCACCCGGATGAAGCTGGTCATCATCCTCACCCCGGAGATCCACTCCAGGATGTCGAGGATCTGGTCCCGCTCCCGCCAGGTGTACATGAAGAGGGTGGTCGCACCGAGATCCAGGGCGTGGGTCCCCAGCCAGATCACGTGGCTGGCGATCCGGGAGAGCTCGGCGATGATCACCCGGAGGTACTGCCCCCGGGGCGGGATCTCCAGGTCCAGGAGCTTCTCCACCGTGAGGGCGAAGCCGAGGTTGTTCATCGGCGGGGCCAGGTAGTCCATCCGGTCCGTGAGCGGGATGCACTGCTGGTAGGTGTGGGACTCGAAGCTCTTCTCGAAGCCGGTGTGAAGGTAGCCAATGTCGGCCCGGCAGGCTCTCACGCGCTCACCGTCCAGGCTCAGGACCAACCGCAGCACCCCGTGGGTGCTGGGGTGCTGCGGGCCCATGTTGATCTCCATGAGCTCGTCGGCGGACTCAATCTTCTCCATGAACTCGCCCACCCCACCCGGGTGGATCCGCGGGATTCCCGCCTGTCGCGGCACCTCATCGGCAGGGGTGCCGTTGCCGGCCGGAGGCGGCACGACCGCCATCAGGCCCGCTCGACGGCGCCGCGGGTGGCGCCCGGCATGTACTCAGGGCGGTCCTGGGACGAGAGCGCCCACTCGATGTTGTGGGTGAAGGCGACCGGCTCGCCGAAGGACACGTAGTCCTTGCGCAGGGGATGACCCTCCCAGTCATCGGGCAGCAGGATCCGGGTGAGGTTGGGATGGCCGCTGAAGCGGATACCGAAGAGGTCGTAGCACTCGCGCTCGTGCCACTCCAGGCCCGGGAAGATCCCGGCCAGGGAGGGGACCGCGGTCTCCTCGGAGGCCAGCACCGAGATCCAGGCGAGGTCGTTGAACACCAGGGAACGGAGCAGGTAGACCAGCTCAAAGCGCGGATCGCGCTCCGGCCAATCCATGCAGGTCATGCAGACCGCCATCTCATAGAGGGCGGAAGGGTCAACCCGCAGCGCGCTGGCCGCCTCGGGGAGACGTCGCGCCGGCACCGTGACCTTGCACTGGCCTCTCTCGGAGACCACCTTGACGCGCTGTCGGGGGAGCAGCGTCCTCAGCAGCTGCGCCGCCCGACGCCCCTGCTCAGATCCCGAGGCCAGAGGCCTGGCCCTCCTCGAAGCCGGAGCGGCGGCCAGCGGGCTAACCTCGAACGCTGGTCACGGGGGTGGCAGCGATCTTCTTCTGGAGCTTGATCACCGCGTCCAGGAGTCCTTCGGGCCGCGGGGGGCAGCCGGGGATGTAGACGTCCACCGGGA
>PLTL01000138.1:0-11250 GCA_003164475.1 Candidatus Dormiibacterota bacterium
AGTATACGAAGGGTCCACCCCGATTCGCAGACGTTCCGTTCGGTGGTGCTCGGTTAGGCTGCACCCGGCTGAGAGTGGGGCGTCCGTGGGCGGCACCGCCCAGGCGCGAGCCGTGCCCGGGGAGGGGAAGCATGGCGCGATGGGTGGCATACCGTTCAGAACTCCCTGCTGAACCTCCGAGGGGACACCGATGCGCGCCAGCGCTGCATTCTCGCGCCTGCTGCGCCTGCCGGGCGTCTGGGTCCGCCGAGTCGAGTCGACCGCCTCCGCCGTGGTGGTCACCGTGGTCCTCCTCCGCCACCGACTGCGCCACCCGCTGTGCAGCTTCGAGACCTTGAGCGCCCACGACACCCGGCCCGGCAAGAGCCGTTGGTGCCACCTCGATCTCGGCACCTGGAAGCTGGAACTCCAGGCCGGCCTGCGACGGTGACCTACTCCGGGCACGATGATCGCACCGAGGGGGTGGAGTTAGCCCAGCCCGGCACCCGCCAGGCCCGCGATCTCGACGACCTCATCGGCTACCTGGTCACTGCCATGGACAAGACCGCGATCTGATGCCTGAAGCGTGGACGGGTTCCACGAGCGGAGCCTGTGTCGCTGTCGTCGGCAGAGTCCGATGCTGCGCCCGATGTACTCCAGCGACCGACCCGCGTTGATCAACGCCGACTCCCGCGTGTACCGGGTGGAGATTCCACGGTCATGCGGTCACCGGCTGCCGGTGCACGGAGAAGGCTCGCCCATAGGCCCCGAAGTCGAACAACAGGGTGGGCTTCCACTCAGGATGGGCGGCCAGGTACTCGCGGAACGCGCGAGGCTCGCCACGCTCTTCGGAGGTCCCAAACGCACGCCAGTCGTCAAACAGCAGGATGGCCCCATCCTGGAGCAGGTCGCCGATGAACGCGAGCACGGGCACTGTCGACTGATAGAGGTCGCAATCGATCATCACAAGCGCAGCCGTCCCCATTCGGTGTTCGACCTGGATCTCCCGCGTCAACGATTTGTCGAAGTAGCCCTCGACCAGGGCTGCTCGGCTCCAGTCAAATCCGTGGTCGGTGAGGTTGCGTTCCACCTCAGCCCGGCCGCAGCGGTAGTCTCCCGAGAAGAAGACGCCCGCCTTTCGATCCGCCCCACGCACCTCGGGCAACCCCTCGAAGGAGTCAAAACCAAAGAAACGCATGCCCGGGTTGCCAAGGCGGAGCGCGGCCTGCTGGGCCCACCAGAACGTATATCCGCGGTAGAGGCCAAACTCGTAGTAGTCGCCCGTCATGCCCGCCTTGAGGAGGCGCGCAAGCGACTTCTCGATAGCTTCGTCCCCACCACTGCTCAGCGTGACGAAGGCCTTGTCATTGCCATGGGTGATGCGCTTCGAGATGAACTTCCGCGCCTGTCCGGCGCCTGGGAAGGCAATCGCTGTCCGCCTCACTGGGCTGGGAACCCGGTCCCAGAGCCGCCGCAGCCGCAGTCCGAGGCCGTCGGCCGTCGCCTTCGGAGGGAAGGCGGGCACCCCGCCGGGCATTGCAGTCTTACCTGATCCACGGCGGTGGCGGCTTCGGACGTCAGAACGGCTCCGAAGCAACCGCCGAACCGTGGCCCGGCCGCTGTCCCAGCGGTGCAGCGTGGTCTCGCCGATCCTCTCTCGATAGACAATCGGGACCTCAGTGACCCTGGAACCCATCAGCGCCGGCCACAGAAGCAGGTCCACGGGAAACGCGAGCCCTCTGTAATCCCAGTCGAATGCCTGAAGGACAGAGGCACGGTAGGCCCGCTGTCCGGAGTGCACGTCACGAAGACGCGTGCGCGCGCGAAGGGAGGCGAGTCCACTGAAGATCCGGTTAGCCCACCAGTTGCTGGCCGGCATCGTCTCGGGCCGGCGCCGCCCGAGGCGATCAGTGCCGACCACATCCCAGCCCTCGCGGATCAGCCTCACAAGGGTGGGAAAGGCCGATGCCGGGTAGGTGTCGTCCGCATCCACGGTGACGACGATCGGCTCCCGCGGGGTCATCAACGCAGCGTGCAGAGCCGGGCCGAATCCGCCGCCCGGCTCCGCCACTACCGTCGCCCCGGCTTGGCGAGCAACATCCGGGGTCTGATCAGAGCTCCCGTCGATGACGAAAACGGCCGCTCCCGGCAAGGCGGCTCTGGCATCCGCTATGACCCTCCCGACTGCCCGTTCCTCGTTGCGCGTGATCATGACCACGGCGACGTCCGAGAAATCGGCAGGACCGTCTGCGCTCATCGAGGAGATCACCCCATCAGTCACGGACGATGACCGTCGAGCCATCGAGATCGAAACTGAAGTGGACCTCGGTCAAACCCTCCCGCGCCATTGCGCCGCGCAACGACTGCGTGTCTTCCGCATAGAAGAGAAGGAACCCACCTCCCCCGGCGCCGACCAGCTTGCCGCCGAGAGCGCCATTGGCCAGGCCGATCTCGTACCACCTGTCGATGGTATCGCTGGTCATGCCCTTGGAGCGTCCCCGTTTGCACAGCCAATGCTCGTTGAGGATGGTCGCGAACTCGCGATTCTCGCCCGCTTCCAGAGCCTCTCGGACTCTCCCGCCCAGGGCGGCGACGCCATCGAGACTCTGCCACATGGCCTGGTCGCCGGCGTCGCTCCGCTCCCGCTGTTGCTGGAGCTGGTCCTCCGCATTGCGAGAGTAGCCCGTGAAGAAGAGGAGCAGGCGCTCCTCCAGGTCGCGTATCGCGGGAAGGGGAATGTGCAGAGGGGAAACTGTGACCCGGCCCTCGCGATCGAACTCAAAGCAGGTGAGGCCGCCAAAGGCGGCGATGTACTGATCCTGCTTTCCCACCGCACGACCGAGTTTGCCGATCTCGATGTCGCAGGCCTCCTCCGCAAGGACATGGGCGGCGACCGGCTCGCGCCTGAACGCGTAGATGGCGCGGAGGAGCCCCACCGTGAAGGAACCGGAGGAGCCCAGTCCGGTCCCGCCAGGGATGTCGGCCATGCTTACCAACTCGACGGCCGGACCGATGGGGTGAGCTCTGAGTGCCTCGCGGATGATCGGATGGGTGATCTCCTCCACCGACGCGCGGCGTTCGTATTCGGAGTACTTGATGAAGAATCCGTCAGTGAAAGTACGGTTGATGCCGACGTAGATGTACCGGTTGATCGCCGCCGAGATGACGATCCCTCCGTTTCGGGAGTAATACGAGGGAAGGTCGGTTCCCCCACCACCCAGGGAGATCCGGAGTGGGGTTCGGGTGATGATCACGGCGTTGGTGGCGTGATCCCGGCCCCAGGGGCGGGAGTGAACCTGGGCATCGATCCTCTCATGGCGGTCGTCGGGCGGCTAATGGCTAGCGCGAGGTCTGTCGCGGCCGGAAGAATACCACCCGCTCAGGCGACGCCCACCCCTGCCCGGGACTTCTCACCGGGAAGATTGAAGTCGCGGGCGAGGCTGCGCTCTCCTCCTCTCCCGATTGCCGCGGACGCGTCAGTCACGTGTACCGATCCGCGAGCGAGTCCCTCTGCCACCGCCTGCCGCTGTCATGCCGAGTCTCGCCAACGCGGGACCAGCCGAGATGGAGGCCTCAGGGTGCGCTGGGCGAGAGCCCGGCCAGGCGCCGGAACCGGGCCAGGATCTCGTCGTCAGCCAGCTCGAAGCCGAGCTCCCGAGCGAGGTCGATCGACTGACTGAGACAGCCATCGACGTTGAGGTACTGATGACGCCCGAACCGCCCGTGGAGGATGATGCCTTGCGCCTCGAACCAGCCGCAGGCGATCTCCAGGTCACCTTCATAGCCCTCCGTGTACACGACGTAACCCTGCGGGAAGCGTTCTATCGAGCGGAAGATCAGCTCGGCGTCGGCGGGAACCAGCGAGCGAGCGAGCAGACCCGCGAGCACGTGGCTAACGAGGGCGTCATCGCTCCATTCGAGCACCTCGGCCCCGGGCAACGCGGTGATCTCCGCCTGAACACTGAAGCACCCGGGCGGCGCGTTGTGGGGCGAGAAGACGGCCGGATACGAGACGCGGTTGGGGAGATAGTCGTCATCCGGGATGTAGACAGCGGTGAATTGGTTTGGGTCTTCGCCGTGGAAGCCGAGGGTAACTGCAATGACCGGATTGACCATTAGTCGCGAGACAGCTTCAGCCACACTCAGGGGTACACCCTCAACGATCTTGATGAGGAAGCCGAGTGGCAGGGTAGAGACCACCTGCCCGAACCTCCGAACCCCTCCGCCGGCTTCGACCACCACGCCGCCCGGGCCGGGCACCACCCTGGTAACCCGTGTGCCGAGCACCAGGCGCTCCTTGGGAATCCCGGCCGCCCACGCGTCCATGAGGGCTCCGTAACCACCGTGCAACGGGTACGAGTAGAAGAGCTGGTGCAGGTAACCTTCGGACAGTTCCCCCAGGGCTCCCCGAATCACGTCCTCCTCCGGAGGTCTCGGAATCCTGTCCGCCCAGCCCATCGAGAGTCGCTCGAGGGGAATCTTCCAGAGCTTCTCGTTGTATGGCCGGAAATACGCGGAGGTGAGCACGTCTCCGAAGTTGGCGCTGAACCACTCCGCGAGATTGCCCGGTGTTCCCCCGCTCCGACGAGCGTGAAGGAAACTCAGCAGCGCGTCCGCCCGCAGCGGCAGGGGTAGAGCAGCCAGGTCATTCTCAACGGGGTAGCGCGCCAGCCCGCCAGCCAGCGACACCCGGTTCTTGCGCCGGCAGCGATGAACATTGGGGCCGAGGCTGCCAAGCATGCACTCGAGCAGGAGCTCGTCCCGCGAGAACATGATGTGCGGCCCGTGATCAAACGTCCATCCCCTGATCGACGTCGCGCTCGCGTGACCGCCCGGATGGGGCTCCGCTTCCAGGACGAGGTAGTCGAGATCGGAGAGCAGGGCGAGCGATAGACCACTGGCTCCGGCCCCGAGGATGCCCAACTGCGGCTTCACGCTCGATCCCTTTGCTCATAAGTCACGCCGATGGGCGCGCCCATCGGTGCCGCGACCGTTGCGCGAGGGCGGAGCATCGCCGAACGCCCACGCTGCCCCCACCAGCCACCTACCCGAGACGCCGAACCGACGACGAGACCGCCTTCTGGAAACCCATCGCACAAAGGGTCTGCGTCACCACGTGGTACGGCCTTCATCTGCACATGGTGTGTCTCTGCCACCAGCCGACCCACAGCTTCCCGCCCCCGCCGGTGCTCACCCGGCTTCACTGGCTGCGCTCCCCGAAAGAAAGAGAGGGCAGCCCCCGGTATACAGGCTGAGGCGAAACTCACAAACGATGGGCAGCGATGAACGCACCTGACTCGGGGTCCACTCGAACTCGGCATGCTGGCTGTCCGTCGGCGTCACTGGCTGCTCAGAAGCAGCCGCGCGATTACATCCCGCGTCTGGTCATGCTGAGCCCCCAACGTGCCCCAGTCACCGGCCCCCCTGAGCATCTCTCCGAGCCAGGGAACGAATGACCACGTGTCGTCAAACGGGATGTTCCGCCTCGCTGCGTGAATATGGTGACTAGCAGCCGCCACTGGCCAGGCGCAGCCGGCAGCGAATCCGGCGCACGCCAAGACGCGGGCAAGTGACAGCTTCGACCAAGCTCGCAAGGTCGGCGGGGGAGACTCGGTCCCCAATGTGTGGTCCGGGGCCGTTTCGGGGCATGAGGTCATCGTCGCGTCCTCCCCCTGGCGACGGGTGTGCCGTCTTGGCGGCGCCGCGATGTCGAGGCCACTCCCGACCGGATCACGGCGTGTCCACCACCAGCGGCACTGCCACCGCTCCATCGGTTGGCCCCCCGACCTGCAACCACCCGGCGCCGACAATGGCCAGGCAGCCCAATGTGGTTATGACCAGCCACGGGCTCCACCCGAATGGCGGCCGCCACTGGCTATGCCGGAGGAAGAACAGCGGGCCGTCAAGTCCGACTGCGTAGGCACGAGCCGCCATCCAGAGGGCGATGCCTTGACAGAGGGCGGCCGGCACCGCCAGTACCAACGAGAGACGCTGCGGCACCAGCTCCCGAAGTCTTTCGTGGTTACGGCACAGTACCTCGCCGGCCACCAATATGGGAATCACGGAAAGGGGGAGCAGAAGACGACCCACGACGCCGGTCGAGCCCCAACCCAACACCACGCTGGAAACCGCGCCGTCCCCTACGGTGTAGGCGATGTCGAAGCACAGGAGCAGCGCGATCACAATTCGCTCGCGCCGACGTCCCACGAGGAGCGCCAAGGTCACCAGGCTGGTGACCATGAATCCCCACGCGAGGCTCACGAAGGGGCCGGCGGAGATCCAACCCGGGTCCCAACCGAACCCCGAGATCTGACCCTCGAGAAGTCCGACGAGAGCGCCGGCAACGGTGGTGACCTTGGAAAGGCCGTCCAGTGCACCGTAGCCTGGAAGGGAGGCTGGGACGCTCACCACAAGGTGCCACCAGGCCTCATCCAGAAGGGCACCGGCCACGACGGCCGCCACTGCGAATGCAGCCCACCGACCACCGGCACGGAGGGTGGCGAGTGCCTCCCTTGGTCCGAGCAGTCCCACCAGGGAGGCGGCGGCGACGGCCGCCCACAGCGGTCCCTCGATGCGCCCGATGCAGCAAAGACACCCGAAAGCCCCGGCTGCGATCCAGGTCAACTTCGATGTGCCTGTGCCGTCGCGCCAGATTCGAAGCAGGGTGGCCGCAAAGGCTAGGCTGGCCACGATCTCTGCCCCAACCGGATTCACCACGGTGTTCATGTAGAGGGTCATGGGTGTGACGGCCATGAGCAGCCCCAGGAGAGAGAATCGCGATTGGCGCTCGTCCCACAGGAGTAGCCCTGCAGCGGTGATCAGCGCTACTGCCGTCAGCAACTGCCCGAGCCGGGCGGCACGCAATCCGTTCACGGAGTCGTTGGCAAGGTGCGCAAAAAGGCCCGGGATCAGATAGAAGGTTGGCTCGTAGACGCCTTCATAGGTCGTCAGGCGGACGTCTCCCGACGTCGAGGGAGTCGCGAGGCAGGCCGCCCATCGGGCGCACGCCGGGCCACTGGTGCACTTGGCGGACTCGGACCAGTCCTGCGCGTCGCAGGCATACATAGATCCGGGTGCCAGCGAGGCGGGTAGAAGGAAACTCCTCGTCGTCTGGTTCCAGATGTACGTGGACTCCGGGGGAGGGCTCTGCGTGGAAATCAGAGCGGGAGTGCCGGTGAACTCGCCCTGCGCCACCGCCAGGGCTCGAATGTAATGGGCCGGCTCGTCGGGTCCGGATGGGACGGGGTTGACTACGATCCAGGCACTGCCAATCAGCAGCATCCCTGCACACCAGAGCGCCACCACGCCACGCCCCCGAAGGAGCCGCCGGAAGCATGTCAGGACCCTCACAGGCTCCTCGTCACCGGAGCCGCTGCCGCCAGCTTCTCGCTCTCTCGGTCACGATGCCCGGCAGATGCGCTCTGCGGCACTCAACCTTGAGGAGCCTGGCCGCTGACACGGCTCAGGACGCCCATGCTCTTCAGCACCTCTGCGAGGAGGGGCCGGACCGCGTCTGGGGAGTAGCGCCGCGTAATCGTGAGCTGGCCGCGAGCGGCCAGCCTTTTCCACAGTGCCTCATCGCTGTAGGCTCTGACCACCTCGGCTGCGAATTCGCTGGCACTCTCCGCTACCAGCAGATCTTGCCCCTCCTGCAGGCCCATCCCCTCCGCTCCAATCGGCGAGGTGACCACCGGAAGGCCGTACGCGAGGCTCTCTCCAACCTTGCCCTTCATCCCGGCACCGTAGCGAAGAGGCGCGACGAACAGACGAGCTGTCTCGTAGAGCTCGGTGAGATCTTCGACCCAACCGAGCACGCGGACCCCATCGCCCGCCAGTGCCTTGATATCCTCGGTCGGCTGGCTTCCCACGATGTAGGTCATGACGTCCGGCAACTCTTGGTGCACGCGTGGAAGGATCTCCTCCACAAGCCAGTGGGCGGCATCGCGGTTGGGTGGATGAGGGAAACTCCCCACGAACAGCAGCCCCTGACGGCGTGCGAAGGGGCGCCCGAGGTGGTGTGGCGCATGGATGTTGGGAATCACGTGCACGGACAGGCTGGGGTCCTCGCGCAAGAGAAGGTCGCGTTCGACCGGTGACACGACGAAGGTCTCGTCAACATTCCGCGCGAGTGCCAGCTCCATCTTCTGGTGCCGCTCCGCTTCACGACGAAGTGCCGGACTGCCTTCGCACTCGGCCTGACGTCGCAGGCGCAGAAAGTGCAGATCCACCGTGTCGAAGACGACCTTCGTGTCCGGGCTCATCTCGCGGAGCAGCGGTAGGTACCGCCACGCGGGGGAAGGGCGACTCAGCATCGCAAGACGGAGATTGGAATGGACCTGTGCCAGGAACTCCGGGAGCCGGTGCGGCCCCGGCAGCACTTCGATCCCTCGATCTCGGAGCGCCTGGGAGTGCGCAGGGGAATCGGCACCGTTATGCGGCATGAACGTCACGGCGAAGCCGAGGTCGACCAGAAGGCTGGCCACCTCGAACATCCGGCGTGAGCCGGAATCCTGATCGGGCGTGGGGATCTGGTGATCGATCAGCAGAGCCCTGCCGGCCGCAGATCGCCAACTGGCAACCCTGGGTTCGAACGGCTCGGGGGTGGACTGGAGGGTCAGCGCTTCAGCCCACTTGGCGCAGAACTTCTCTTGGTTGATCACCTGGTATCGCTTGGTGCCGGCGAAGACATCGGTGCCGTGACTGGCACCCTCCAGGTGGATGACGGTCGCCTTGGGCTGGTAGAGGACTCGGTAGCCGCGCTCGCGAGCCGCGAAGGCTAAGTCGGCATCGTCGTAGTAGCCGGGGGCGAAACGGGTATCCAGGCCGCCAACGGCATCGAGCAGCTCGCGACGGATGAGGAGACAGGCACCGGAGCAGTAATCCACCTCACGGGGAAAGTTGAACGCCGGATCGGCCGCTTCCTGGTAGCGGCCGTAGTTCCAGGCCGAGCCGTCAGGTTTGATGATCGCTCCGGCCTCCTGAAGCCGCCCGTCTGAGTACACCAGTTTGGCCCCGACTAGGCCGATGTCGCCGCTCGCCGCTGCAGTCTCGACCAGGGCGTCCAGCCAGCCCGGTTGGACGACCGTGTCGTTGTTGAGGAGGACGATGTACCGGCCACGGGAGACGGTGAGACCCGCGTTGACGGCGCCGACGAACCCACGGTTGTGTTTGAGACTCACGACTTTGACCCCGCCGACCTGAGCGAGCACCTCGCTCGTCTCGTCCGTGGATGCGTCGTCCACGACGACCACCTCGTAGGGGGTGGCCGCGATGTCCTCCGCTATGGAGCGGAGGCAGTCGACCGTGAGCGCCCACTGGTTGTGAGCGGGGATGAGGATCGTCGTCTCGGGGTCGGACGAGGTCGGCAGGGTCAGCGATAACCTGACCGCCCGGGGGGCACCCACAGCGACCTTGGGGCCAGGCATCACGATCCGCAGCAGGTCGCGGTAGAGGTGCCGCCGCAATGATCCATCGGGAGCCACTCGTCCCACGGCCCGTCGGTAGGAGAGGGCTCCCCGGTAGAACGCGGAGCCTTTGAGCGCGGCCAGTTCGGCCGGTGCGCTGCCGACGCGGCGCAACTCCTCCCGGGCCCGGATCAGAGCCTCGCTCAGAGCGCCCTGACGGAGCCTCCCTCGCTCGTGACTCCGCCGCAGCACGCGAAGGGATTGCAGGTCCTCCTCATGAACCTTCGCCATCTCCTCGCTGTCCGCCACAGCCGCGAGTCGGGCTGAGCGCTCCTCGTCAAGCCGGCGGGCGGCGTCATCACGGTCCGCCGTCACCCGGGTGAGGTCGCTCCTGGCCTCGTCTCGTTCCCTCATCGAGCGCCGGACGAGCTCCAGCCCCATGTCAACGAGCGTCGAATAGCTGGGCAGGTCGGGAAGGGCACCTCTGGAGGCAACGGCCACGAAGTAGGTCGGCGTGACCTCAGTGCCAGCGGCCCACCGCGTCTGACCCTCCTCCAAAGACAGTGTCGTCACCTCGCCGGGGCCAGAACTGGAATCGAGGGGAAGGATGACCGACCCCACGGCGACATTCTGTCCCCACAGGCGTACCTGGGGAAAGTGGACTTCCAGCAGCCCACTCAACTCCGCGCGGCTGAGCTCACGGACGTGGAACGGGTTGTGGTGGTGAGACTTCCCCGGATGCACCTCCCGGTCAGGTGTGGAGAGGACGAGAAGACCTGCCGGCGAGAGCACGCGCGCAATCTCGCTCAGCAGTCGCTCCTGATCGGCAACATGCTCCACCGCCTCGAAACAGATGACGACGTCGAACGCTCCGTCCGGGAAGCGGGACAGATCGAGCATGTCCCCTTGGTCGAACAGCAGGTTGTCGAGCGGGTACGTCCGTTGGCTGTGCTCAACACTCGGCTGGTCGATGTCGATCCCCACCACCTCTCGAGCCCGCCTGGCCAACAGAGCAGCCCCATAGCCTTCACCGCTGGCTAGGTCGAGGACGCGGCGATCGGCCACCAGGGGCGCCGCGAAGAGGTATCGGTGATAGTGCTCGTAGATGACCTGGAGATCGTCGGCCCAGGGAACGCAGCGCTCGCCAGTCCAGTCGATCAGGCGATCCGGCTCGCCTGCGCTGCTACGCGAGGTGTGCTCCGACCGCCCATGCCGACCGCGCCTCGTCTCGGCCTCGCTGTGAGAGTCGGGAACACCCTTCGCGTCGTGTCCGTTCATCTTCCCCGCTGGGACCCGTCTGCGGGTAGTCTCCGTGCTGTCAAGACCCTCCTCGCTGGGACCCGAAGGCGGCTTCATCGCAGAGCCGCGGACCGGTGGATCAGGCACTGAAAGCACGCTCGAGACGCTGTTCGTAACGCGGGGCAGGCCCTGTGACGCTCCATCGGAGGCACCTTTGCGGGCTGCGAACCGAGACGAACTGGCAATCGACCAGAGGGACGCTCTGATGGGTGGTCACTGGCAGGTCATCATGAGATCGAGCAGTTGTTCGCTTTTGGGGGGCCTCCCGCGGCTGAGCCACAGTATGCCAAGCACCGGGGGGGTCTCGTGCGGGAGATTGGATCCCACGGTCGCGACGGTCGGCGGCGCGGTGGTGGGACGGAAGTCTAGCTCGGTCAGCGCTGCAATACGTGGCCGGGGGTGGATTGGCGCGATCAGGGTAGCGGGCCGCCGCCGAGGCAGTTAGCGGTCGCCTGCCAGCCATTGTCGTAAGCGAGCTGCCAGACGTTGCCGTCAGACCCACGCCACGAGACGTTGATGATCCCCGGGGTCGAGGAGATCACCGCTGGCGCTGTGGTGAGCGGTCCAT
>PLTL01000138.1:11309-11442 GCA_003164475.1 Candidatus Dormiibacterota bacterium
CTCCAGAGATGGGTGTCGGTGCCCTTCCAGAAGACGTCGACCTGGTACGTCGCCGCCGCGAGCGCGGTCGGGGGCGATCCCATCGGAAGCGGGCTCAGGTTCTCGGCTCCCGACCAGCGGCCGTTGACGGAGA
>PLTL01000373.1:0-779 GCA_003164475.1 Candidatus Dormiibacterota bacterium
CCGACGGGGGACGGAACTGCAACTCGCGGGCGACGGAATGCTCCGCGACGCGCGACCATCTGAGCGTGGCCAGAGTTGGAGGCGGGCGGCGGAGTTGGGCGGCACGAGGCCAGAACGGAGCTCAGGTGGCGTCGGGCGAGCTCTTGGTAGACCTGCGCTCGTGATCTGGTTCTTCTTCGTCTTCGTGGTGGTGGCCCATGAGGCCTCCCACGCTCTGGCGCTTCGGGCCTTTGGGATTCGGTTTGCCCCCCGGATCTGGTACAGCCGCCACTTCCCCTGGCTGGGCTTCGGATGGAAGTACTTCATCGACGGGATCAGCCCCAGCCAGCGCCGCACCATCTTGGTGGTCGGTCCCTTGGTGGAAGCCATCCTCTGGAGCACCGGGGCGCTGCTCTTCCCCTCCTACTTGGTGGCCCTGATGGTGATGGCGGGCTTCAGTCTTCTGCTCAATCGGGTGATCCCCGGCGGAGACCTGTGGAAAGCCAGCCGGCTCGGGCCGCCCGAGCCGGCTCCCAGTCGCGCTGTCGCTTAGCGCGAGGTCCGTCCCAGCCGCAAGTCGGGCCTCTGGCGGTCGCCGGCGCGACCAACCGGCGTCCTCCCGACTGCCAGTCCGCGGTCGCGCCAGGGCAGTGCAGAGGCCGTCCCGGCGTGGTCCNNGGCCGGGCCTCTCCCTGAGCGCAACCGTCAATGAGGTTGAGTCGACGCGCTGAAGCCGCAGCTCGACCTGGGAGCTCGGGCGTCCAGACCGTAGACTGAGCCCGTGGCGCCTGCCAAGCCGG